>JBEKTM010000032.1:0-13959 GCA_049516035.1 Dehalococcoidia bacterium | reverse complement strand
TCCAAATTTCCACAATACCAGAGTGTTATGACAGTCACCTCTCATCTAACAGGCAAGAAGATAAATCGTTTCTGTCACATTCATCAGAGTACTGAAGACCTGGTCAACAAGTCAAAAATGGGTAGAGGATTGGGTGCTTATACTGGTTCTTGTTTTCAGCGTTGCGTTGAGATGGACGCCTTGAATACTTTGTCGATGGTGACTTATGACATTGACCAGAAATATGGGACCGAGTACAACAAGCGTTTCCTGAAATACTTGAGGTATGTACAGGATGAAGACCTGGTTTGTTGTGGTGCCATGACGGATGCTAAGGGCGATAGAAGTCTTCGTCCAGCCGAACAAGCCGATCCCGACCAATACCTTCACGTAGTGGAAGAGAAATCTGATGGCATTGTAGTCCGTGGGAGCAAATTGCACCAGACAGGATCTGTAAATTCGCATGAAATCATCTGCATGCCGACCAGGGCTATGCGTGAAGAAGATAAGGATTATGCTATTTCTTTTGCCTTGCCCAGCGACACTGAAGGGATTATATACATCTATGGCAGACAGCCATGCGACACGAGAAAAATAGATAGCCCGAATATGGATGTCGGTAACATTCTTTACGGGGGACAGGAATGCATGGTTGTTTTTAATGACGTGTTTGTTCCCTGGGACCGAGTCTTTATGTACAAGGAATATGACTTTGCCGGCGACTTAGTAGAGAAGTTTTCTGCCTATCACCGCCAGAGTTATGCCTGTAAGTCAGGTATGGGTGATGTCTTGATTGGCGCCAGTCAATTAATTGCTGAATATCAGGGCACTGCCAAAGCTTCCCACATCAGAGAGAAAATCATTGACATGATTCAGCTCAATGAAACTATGATGTCTTGCAGTCTTGCCTGTGCTTATGAAGGTCACAGAGAAGCTTCGGGAACTTACCTTGTAGACACTCTAAGAGCCAATGTATCTAAACTGAACGTGACGAGATTCCCTTATGACATAGCCAGACTGGCCCAGGACATCGCCGGTGGCTTAATAGTAACCATGCCTTCTGAAAAAGACCTTAAGCATCCCAAGATAGGCAAATATGTTGCCAAGTATCTGAAGGGTGTTGATGGTGTTGCGGTAGAAAATCGCGTTCGTATATTACGACTGATTGAGAATCTCACGGTAGGTTTAGGAGCCGCATGTTATTTGGCGGAATCGATGCATGGTGCTGGGTCACCTATGGCTCAAAGAATTATGATTGGTAGACAGTCCAATATAGAGAGAATGAAAAGCAGTGCCAAGAGGTTGTGTGGCATTGAATCCTAGTTACTGGTTTAAAGGGAAGCGACTTCTTAAACCATTACTGGGAATATCATAGTCCGGCCTAAGGAAACTATGAGTAGCAGCCCAACAGTCTTGATTAGTACAAACTTACCTCTGCCTTTATTTCGGCGGGGCAAGGTCAGAGATGTTTATGGTTTAGGCGATAAACTTCTCATCGTTTCCACCGACCGCATCTCTGCCTTCGATGTCGTCTTGCCTTGCGGCATCCCTGGCAAGGGAAAGGTTCTTAACCAGCTTTCCGCCTTTTGGTTCCAGAAAACAGCTCATATCCTGCCCAATCATCTTATCAAGGTAATCGATAGTGTGGATACACTGCGGGATGTCATTGCGAGGGCTGAAAGCCCGAAGCAATCTCAAGGGAAAACAGACTCCTCACTTACACTTTGGACAAGCCTTAGCGGTCGCTCCATGCTTGTAGCTAAAGCCGAGCGCATACCTGTAGAATGCGTTGTTCGGGGTTATCTCTCCGGCTCGGCATGGGTGGAGTATGAAGAGACAGGAAAAGTTGGCGATATTCGTCTGCCCCAGGGAATGAAAGAAAGCCAGGAATTCTCTCAACCTATCTTCACCCCCACTACTAAGAGCGACACAGAGCACGACCGCCCTTTAACCAATCAAGACATAAAAGGCCTGGGCATTGAGGACATATTTAAGGAATTAGAGCAAAAAAGCCTAGCTATCTACTCTTATGCTCGAGATTATGCCAAACGCCGGGGCATAATAATTGCCGATACTAAGTTCGAGTTCGGTTTTATCAATGGTAAATTAGCCCTTATTGATGAGCTGCTAACGCCAGACTCCAGTCGCTTCTGGGATGCCAGCCAGTATGAGGTTGGCCATTCGCAGCCCAGCTTCGATAAACAACCAGTCCGTGATTGGCTATTAGATTCAGGATGGGATAAAGAACCGCCAGCGCCTATGTTGCCACCGGAGGTAATAGAGAGAACATCGGAAAAGTATCGTGAGGTGCACAGCAAGTTAACCGGGGGCGTTCTCAGAGGAAAATAAGACGGAGATTGTCCAGAGATGATTATTTCATTGCGGTTCGCTGTTGCCAGCCCCTTATTTTGTCTATGGAGTGTTTTATCACGGTCTCCTATCCAGCCAATACCTTAACCAACCGTAACAAGTTGCTATCCAATTCCTTGCTCTTCTCCCAGGTTTCCCTCAAAGGAGTGAAGGCTATCTCTCCCTTCAACTCCCCCACCATGTAACCTGACATGCCCTTAACCAGAGCCTCCACAGCCGCCGCGCCCAACTTGCTGGCGAGAACTCTATCCCTGGCTGTAGGTGAGCCACCTCTTTGGACATGTCCCAGCACACAAATTCGGTATTCTAGCTTTAATCTCTCCCATACTTGTTGAGCAATTGAAAATGCACCGCCTGCCTCATCTCCTTCAGCCACTATCACGATAGAGGATTTCTTACCTCTCTTGAAGCTACTCTTTATATCAAGGCAAAGCTGTTCTATTTTTGTCTCTACTTCGGGAATCAAGATATCTTCGGCTCCGCCGGCAATTCCTACCTCCAGTGCAATGAATCCCCTACTCCTTCCCATGACCTCGATGAAAAAGAGGCGTTGCAGCGACCCCGCCGTATCTCTAATCTTATCTATGGCATCCAAAGCTGTATTTATGGCGGTATCGAAGCCAATAGTATAGTCGGTGCCATAGACATCGTTATCTATGGTGCTGGGAATACTAATCACCTTTACATTTGTCGCTTCAGCCAGGGCTGTGGCACCGCGCAATGTGCCATCTCCGCCTATAGTTATCAATCCCTCGATGCCTTCCCGTTGGAGATTTTCATTCGCCTTCCTTATACCTTCCCTGGTTTTCATTTCCTCACAGCGAGCTGTTTCCAGGAAAGTGCCCCCGCGGTAGATAATGTTGGCTACCGACCTGCTACCTAGCTTTATAAAGTCCTCCTCCAATATACCGCGGTATCCTTGGCGAATTCCCATGACCTCCAGCTTACGGCTAACCCCACAGCGGACGACAGCCCTAATGCAGGCATTCATTCCTGGAGCATCACCGCCGCTGGTTAACACAGCAATCGTTTTCATAATATTCTCCTACTAAACTCCTATTCTACCACGGTTTGAAGCAATTTTACGGATGTAACGGATTGCTTTTCCAGAATCGTGGCGGTTCAGTTCTTCCAGCGAGCTCCTCTCAAAAGCCAGGGTCTTTTCATCCTTGCCTAGGACAAGGACTCTTTTTCAATCTCCCCCTTAAAATAAGGGTACTCTCCCTCACTATCCCCCTTAAGGTAAGGGGGATAAAGGGGGTTATGAGAGCAACATCCCCGAGCATGGAGGCCTTTTTCTTCATAACTCCCTCTAGCCCCTCTTAACTTAAGAGGGGAGACTTTGGAGAAACTTGCTTGCTACTCACGGGCGATGTGGAAAGCTCTCTTAAACCTTGTAGCTATCTCGATAATACACCAGTAAGTATAGCTCTCTAAGAAGGTCAGACTCGTTGTGCTTTATGATTTGCTGCAAATAGTTATCATCCCCTGTGTAAAGGAATCTTTGCCATAGCAAAGGGACGTCTCTGCCGCTTATCACGGGCTCGTTGAAGTAGTGTTCCGCGTGGGAAAACAGCTCATCCAACTTCGGCCACTTTAAGTAAAGTGCCTCGGCTTTTTCCTTCCAGGGCTGGAACAAATCTATCCCTTCTATATCAATCCCTTTAGCTTGAAGGAATCCCTTCTCGAAGGAGAGATTGTAGGCGTAAAATGGCTTGGGGAGCGTCGGAACGAGTTTAGCAAGCTGGACGATAAACGGCGCTTCTTCTTTCGAACTCCGGCAAATTATCTCCAGGCGGCTCCCTTGAATGTAGCCAAAAAGCACTATTTCATCTTGGCCCATATCAAGACCGGTGGTCTCCAGGTCAATCAAGGTTCCTTGTGGAATACCCAACATTAACTCTCGGCTGTATGAGGTAATCATGCCTGCATCTTCTTGTTTTTGCCATTATTATACAAGCTAGGATACACCAAAGATAGCATATAGCTAACTGCATAATCATTATAATCATCTCTCCCTTGGTGGGAGAGAGTTAGAGTGAGGGGGAAATGTTATTATAGGTGCTAAAGGACCCGTCGATATGGACATTTGTGAGCAATTAAGAAGCGAGCTTAAGGGAGCTGTGGAGAGGAGCAGAGCCGATGGCATACTCCTATCAGGAGGGCTAGATACCAGCATTCTGGCTTTTGTGGCCAAGCCAAGTGTGGGCTTCACAGTAGCGTTGAAAGGCTCCCCGGCATCTGACCTTATCTATTCAGAGAAGATTGCCAAGCTCCTGGGAATACAGCATCAGAAGATGGAGTTCACTACGAAAGAAGCGCTTTCCACCCTTCCTGAAGTTATAAAAATACTGAAAACCTTTGACCTCGCCTTGCCCAATGACCTTTCCATATATTTTGCCCTTAAACTGGCTAAGGAAAGTGGAATTAGTTCCGTAATGACGGGCGATGGCGCAGATGAGGTCTTTGCCGGCTATTCTTATATGGCGGAGCTTATTCCTGAGGACCTGGGAAGATATATAAGAAGGCTTTCACAAAACTGGCACTTCTCAGCCAATGAGCTTGGCGGGGCTTTGGACATTGAAATAAGGCAGCCCTTCCTTGATGAGGATTTCGTTCGCTTTGCCCTGGAAATAAGCCCGGAGCTTAAGGTTAAGGACGGGGTAGGGAAGTATATCCTGAGAAAGAGCTTTGAGGATTTGATTCCGCCGGAGATGGTGTGGCGGAGGAAGGAGCCCATAGAGTACGGCTCAGGTTCCACCAAACTTCACGAAATAATAAACAATATGGTCACAGATGAAGAATTCCAATCAACAAGAAAGGAAGTTGACATAAAGTTCATAAACAAAGAGCACTTCTTTTACTGGCGTATCTATAACGAGGTCGTGGGGGAAATTCCCAAAGCCAAAGATGATGAAATTAGCTGTCCCTGCTGCGGAGCAGGCATGGGCAGATACCACTGCCCCATCTGCGGCTTCTCCCGCCCCATGTTATGAAGCTCGCTCACCCACTGACTCACCCAAGAGGTAAAATCCTAGATATGGTATTTGAGGGAGGTGGGCTTACGGATCTAGTTGTTAAGCCATCATTACATACTGCTGTACACCATAATTCTGCGGATTAAGATGTGCTTCAACTCTTTAGAATTTTGTCCATGATGTTGGCAAGAGCCTCCGGCGGAGTCTTTATTTTGGCGATCAATGAATTCCTGAAGTGTTCGTACTTGAGACCATGCTGACCACAGTATGCTTTCAGAATGTCACGCCCCTTACATTTAAAGCGCCAGGTACCATTTGCAAGAGTAGATTCCAGGACTTTCTTAGCCTCCTTTTCGATTTCAGGATATTCAGGAAGCTTAGGTAGTTGCGACGGAGCACTTTTCTGCTTGTACACTGCGTCGTAAGCATCCTTAGCGAGCTTTGCGAGCCTAGCATCTAAAAGAGATTTAGCATAGGGCTTCAAGTGAGCTTCTGAAAGAACAAGCTTCTGCAAATCCTTACTAACTTCTTCTGCTGTGGTGTAGGGGCATTTTGAGCCCATCATTGAACGGGTCACTTCCAAGATCTCATTCTCATCAAGTAATAAATTTTCCACATGGTATACCGGCAAGTGGAATAGTCTACTCCCTTCCGTGGGGTCAGGCTCAAAGCGCTCGATGTCACCATCCACAATGCTGAAATACTGCTGAAATTCGATCGATGCTGTAAGCAATGCATTTACTTGTTCCGCTATTCTTCGCACTTGAGCAGAGTTGCCTGCAGGCACAAAGCTGATATTGTATTCACTGGGTGGGTATAACGTCTCATAGATCTCCCGATCAGCGGACGTATCTTCACCTTCGATAAAGACAATGCGCTGGTTAATACTTATAATACCCCGCGACCCCATTATTTCCGAGAGAACATTGTGTAAGTCCTCGCTTTGAGTAACGCGAACCAACTGATTACCACTGTTTGCAGGTTGCTCTTTGAGGAGCGTGTAGAGGGAATCTGTTCCTGCAGCTATCATCATCTCTGGTGAATGTGTCGTGAGGAAGAGTTGGTTGCCTTGCCCCAGCAGTCTTAGAGCTTCTAGGTATCGCCGTTCAAGGTCAGGATGAAGATGCACATCAGCCTCATCAAGTAGGATTATGGCCCCCTTCGGCTTTAGTTGGTGGAACCGAACGAAAATATTGAGGATCTCTTTTTCCCCAGAGCTCAAGTCATCAATGTCAATATCCCCCAAAGGGGTTGAAATAACGAATTGAAAAGGGGATTTATTTATGAGAACGTTCTTAAACTTCATTGGCGGAAAGAAGCGGTCAAAGACCTCTTTTATTTCTTTCAACGAATCTATATACACTGCTTTACCAGCCTCAAGGGCCGTCTGTGTCTCCTGAATATCTCCCATTTTAAGGCCTGCAAGGTATTCTTTAGTTAACTGAAATTTTTGCTCCTCACGTGCCAGCGTTTGCTTGGCGAAGTCATCGCTAAGATAGCGCGCATCCCATGTCGAAAGTTCCCTTTTTTTCTGTGTTTGGCGATATGCGCCGATGTAGTCAAAGAAACCAAGAGAACCAAGCGTACGACTATAGTATCGAAGTAGTTGCTGCGTCGCTGCTGAACGCTTTAACACTCGGCTTCCGGCTATCTTATCGATTTCGATAATAACCTCTTCGGTTTCAGTACACTCCTGGCCAAACTTGTCTTTGACGAACAACCGTTCATTTTCCGCAAACGATAGTGCCATTGTTATTATTGCTTTCGTTGCATCAGCCGATACCGCTCGGGGGTCAAAAGGGAAATTACCATAGGCACCAGCGTGTTCCTTCGCTGTCATGAGTGCCTCTAGCAAAGCACTCTTACCGCAACCATTACCTCCACAGATAACCATAAAGTCAGGTGCATTTGAACACTCCGCAAGGCGAAGATTACGAAAGTTTTCAATCTTGAAGCTCAGGATATGCATATCTACATTCTCTCCACCACTGTCTCATTCTTAGCTTACATTATATATAGACCACTCTGCATTCGTAAACAAGAAGAAGTTGTATTTGTTTAGGAGCATACAATTCGCTAAATTGGTGAAGAATCAGTCCCTTGTTCATATACTACAATTTTACCACATTATGCTTCCAGAGGATGAACAAGTAAAACAGAGAATCAAGTATTAGAAAAACAGTGATGCAGAAGCATCTTTGTACCGGATTTATGGCAAATTAGCCTTTTATCTTTACTGAGATTCCGGAGACCATGAAGTAGACTTCTTGTGCTCCTCAAGCTTCGATGCCATTTCTTTAATCTATCTTTTGTCTTTCCTTGGCGAGGGGGGTGGGGAGGGGAATTATATCAGCTTGTTCCATGACTCCCGCCTGCCGTGATAAGAGTGGTAGGCAACTTATTAATGGGGTGGGGATAAACACATACTTCGGCTCCGTAAACTTTCTTGATATTCGGCGCTGTGAGTATGTCGAGTGGCGTGCCTTCAGCGTAAACTTTCCCTCCATTGAGCATGACCATCCAATCGCAGTATTGAGCAGCTAAGTTCAAATCATGTAAAGCGATAATGACGGTCAAACTTTGCTCCAGGCAAAGACTCTTGACCAGATTGAGAATCTCGACTTGATGGTTTATATCCAGATTGGCAGTGGGCTCGTCAAGGAGCATCGCCTTGGGCTGCTGGGTTAGTGCCCGGGCGATAATAAGCCTCTGTCTTTCTCCTCCTGAGAGTTCACTTACTCTGCGCTCGGCGAAGGATTGGGTATGCGTGGCCTCCATGGCTTGCCAGGCGATAGCCAGGTCCTTTCCTCCCTCGTAGCGAAGAAGCCCGAGGTGAGGCGTCCGTCCCATAAGCACCACTTCAAAAGCCGTGAAAGCTCCGGGCAAAGCCGGGCTTTGCGGCACTGTGGCCACAAGGCGAGCCAGTTCATCGTGCTTAATGGTTTTTATATCGCGGCCGTCAATTAAGATACGCCCGGAGAACAGGTCTATTACTCGGGTCATTCCCTTGATTAATGTTGACTTCCCCGAGCCATTGGGGCCGACCAGCCCCAGTATTTGGCCGGGCCGGGCCTGCATACTTACGTTATGCAAGATGGCTCGATGGTCGTAGCCTAAGCTGACATTATCCAGTTCAATCATGGTGTCTTATCCTTTCAGAAGAAAGCCAGCCCCTTTCTTCTTCGCAATAGATAAAGAAAGAAAGGTGCTCCAAAGAAAGCAGTAATTATTCCTACCGGAATCTCCGTAGGAGGAATTATGGTACGGGCTAAAGTATCGGCCAGGATGAGGAAGATGGCGCCCACCAGCGTGGATAGAGGGAGCAAAAACCGGTAGTCCGGCCCCCAAATAAGCCTCACTGCATGAGGGATGAGTATGCCGACGAAACCGATAAGGCCGGTGAAGCAAATCGCTGAGGAAGTAATAAGGGTGGCAGCAGCCAGTAGTATGAGCTTGACTCTTTCCACATTGATGCCCAGTTGCTGGGCCTGCTCTTCGTCAAGCTGCATGACATTGAGCGGTCGGGCATGAATCCAGATGACGACAAGGCCCGCTAATACACAAGGGAGGACCGTCCACACCTCAGACCATTTAGTCAGGTAAAGTCCACCCAGCAGCCAGAATACAATCCCATGTAGTTCTTCACCGGAAATGGTCATGAGATAGGAGGTGACGGAGGCTAGAAGAGCACTTATAGCTACTCCAGCCAGAATAAGTGTAGTGGCGGGCAGGGTTTTGCCGACACGACCAAACAAATAGACCACAGCCACGGCGCCTATGGCACCAATGAAGGCAAATAATGGCACGGCCCCAAAAGCCATCCAGGCTAGGGTAAAAGGGATGAGCATGGCAATGGTTGCCCCCAGTCCGGCTCCGGAGGCCACACCTAAAAGATAGGGGTCAGCCAGAGGATTGCGAAACAGTCCTTGATAAGTAGCTCCGGCTACTGCCAGGGCTGCTCCTACTAAACCGGCCAAAAGGATGCGTGGCAGCCTGATATCCAGGATTATCGTTTTCAGAATTTCCAGGCTCACCGGTGCTCCGTAAATATCGGGAGAAGAAGGGGTAATATGAACGAAGGGCAGTTGAGAGAGGAGGACTTGAAAAGTAGTGGTAAAGGGTATAGGAACGCTTCCCAAAGTAGTGGCAAACACGACTACCACTACCAGCAGTGCCTCCAGCCCCAGTAATGAATAAACTCTGCTTTGCCAGCGAATGGCAAAAGGGATAACGGGCTCAGTAAATACTCCAGTTACAGTACGTGCCATGGTTTTTAGTATTCAATGCCTTCCCGGCCTTTTATTCCTTGACTATAAGGATGCTTCACTTCCCTCACCTCGCTGACCAAATCTGCCTTTTCTATAATCCTTTCTGTGATGCCCCGACCGGTTAAGACAAGTTCTAGCTTTTCCGGCTTTGCCTCCAAAAGAGAAAGGACGTCTTCTTCTTTCAAAAAGCCGTCGCGCACGGCAATGTTTATCTCATCCAGAATCAGCATATCCCAGGATGGGTCCTGGAAAAGCTCCTTAATAAATTCCAGCCCCTTGGAGCATTCCCGGCAGACATCGTCAGGATTCAGTTCCTTGTAGAAGTGAGGATGTTTCTTAGCGAAAAGGAAAGTCTTTACCCCCAGCTTTTTCAGGGAGTTATATTCACCGTACCCGAATGCCTCAGGGTCTTTAAAAAAAGAGACGAAGCCGACCTTGAAACCGTGCCCGGCAGCGCGGGCTGCCTGACCGATAGCGGCAGTGGACTTTCCTTTGCCGGCCCCGGTATAAACTTGAATTAAGCCTTTCTTTTTCACTTCAGTCTCTCCTGTAGTCCTTATTTGTTACCTCTCATCTTGCTGTCATTCCAGCCCTTCGCTTCTGTCATTGCGAGCGACCTGCCCGCCAAGGCTTGGCAGGCGGGAGCGTGGCAATCCTTGTTCCGAGCGTGAGCGAGGAATCTGGCGGGATTGCTTCGGGGCTTTGCCCCTCGCAATGACCTTGGCCGAGATATCCCAGAACCATACGTTATCTATTTTTTTACTTTCACCTCTGCTAATCTTGAGCGCTTTCCTGAAAATGGGCCCCTCGGTAACGAAGGTGTGATATTCGCCATTTTCACCACAGGGATGGGAGCCCAGTTTGCTAATTTGCCTTACAAGAGCTTTGTTGAGAACTTTTCCCAGGAAATTCTCATCTAATCTGGTGGCGACTATTGTAGCTTTGAATTTCAATTTAAGGAGTTCCTCGATTAGCTCCTCTGGCTTTATCCCCCAGAGGGGCAAAAATGCCTTTATCCCGACCTCGCTACACACCCTCTCCACCCATTCCCGATGTTCTTCTAAGTCCATATCCCCGAACACACCCCCTTCGATACCTTTATTTTTTAGTTCCCTGACAACCTTCTTAAAGTTCTCTTCATAATTTTCCCACGACGTCTTCACCTGGATGAGCGGAATGCCGATGGCTTCCGCTTGTAAAGCTACAACACTGGCTTTAATCCCGTGGGACCTCGACCTCAGACCGTCTTCGGAGACAAAGTTGAGCAGATATAAGACTTCGTGCCCCTGGGAAATTGCCTTATATGTCGCCAGGGCACATTCCTTACCCCCGCTCCAGGAGGAAAAAACCTTCACTTAGCTATCCTCAGGCTCCCCAAATATCTCGGGGTGAATGAAATGGGCAAACCACTCTAAGCCTGCGACCAGTCTGGGACCCGGGCGTTGAACCAAGTTATCATCGCATGTATAGATTCTCCCCGTTTGACTGGCGTTGGTACTGGCAAGCTCGGTCGCATTCATCGCCCAGTCATATGACAATTCGCTGGTGATGATTATTTCAGGATTGCTGGCAAGAACGCTTTCAAGTGAGATTTCTGCATAACCGGTGATATTTTGGCAGATGTTCACCCCGCCTGCTTTTTCAATTAGCTCGTCGATGAAAGTCCCTGAGCCGGCAGTCCATAATGCGCTACCCTCACCCCCCCAGACGATATAAAAGACTTTGGGCTTTTGTTCCAATTCTTGGGTCTGATTAGTTACTGCTTGAATCTTATTTTCCATTTCCGATGTAAGCGCTTGGGCCTCAATTTCCTTATCGGTTATTTCTCCTACTCTTCTAATATCATTAAGCAAGTCGTCTAAATCAGTAGTCTTTATACCAAATACTGTAAGTCCCAGCCCCGCCAAAGTATAAACAACCTCTATAGGGTTACCATACCCAGCCAGTATGAGGTCGGAGTTGAGGGCAACTATCTTCTCTATATCCGGGTTGGCATATCCCCCTACTTTTGTCTTGTTCAGAGCTTCCGGAGGATAATCACAATAGTCTGTCACTCCCACCACCTTGTCCCCCAGACCGAGAGCAAACAGGATCTCGGTGTTAGAAGGAGCCAGGGAGATGATTCTTTGGGGTGTTCCGTTAATGGCGACCAGCCGTCCCAGGTCATCAAATACATAATTTATTACTGGTGTCTGCTCACCAGGGGTGCAGGCTGTCAGGACAAGAGCTAGGGTCAAAAGCGCCACCAGGAACCAATTTGTCCCTCGGGCAAAGAATTGCGTAGAGGGCCTTTTCATGTGGGTCACTTTTGTCTCCTTTTATACAAAATTACTTGATTTTATACAAGTACACTTGTTTTCCTATTTTAAATACTGCTGGATAAAATGTCAAGGGATTTCAGGGGTTATTTTGAGAAAATTTTGCAGTTCAGTGGATATGCGATTAGGAAAGAGAAAATTCCCTATCCTTTCCTCAAGTCAACAATCTCATAATCTAGATTTTCCTCTTCCAATCTCTGCGTCAGAATTGGAACCTTGTCCTCACTGCAGACAATCAGAAAGGACAGGCCACAGTAAGCTGCCTCTATGGCTGCTTCTCGGACACCATGAACGTAATCAGGCTTTATCCTTATTTGTCTCAATGCTACTAGAGCTTCCGTGCCCAGTGCTCCCACCAGCCTTGCTTTCTTTATCTCCTTTTCCAATCGGGCCAGATTGGTGCTCCGAGAACCTCCATTCTGCACATTGGGTACTTTGCCTATCATTACCTTAGCTGGTTCGAGTTTGATTACCCCTTCGATGTTGCGAATGCCGACATCCTGTCCTTTTTTGGCTTCCGTTGCGGTTATTCCTTTAGCTCCTTTGCCCCTAATGGCTTTGGAGGCGAAGAGCAAGCCGTCCTTCATATATAGCGATGCTGGTTGACCAACTGATAAGTCGCTATCAGCTATGGCAGTGGTGGTGGAGATATCAGCCACGGCTTTGCTCACAAACCAGGCGTAACTGTGTAGCTGCCGGGACATCTGCAAAATCCAATCTACGCCCTCCTTGGTTACCTTGTAGCGGGAGCGGCCCTCAGAGCTCAGCCAGCCGTCTTTTATCAACTCTCTTATATATTCGGAAACTGCCTGCGAGGTGATGCCCAATCTGGGGGCGATGTCTTTTTGCTGTATGTTAGGCTGATGTGCAGCTATTTCCACCATTATCTGAAACTTAGTGGCTAGATTTTTGCTCTTTAGTATCTGCGCCATGTTCACCATTATAGCACTTGCTAACCAGGCTAAATTAGCAAAGCGAGCTAGGGCAAGCGCCCCGCAATATGCACCTGTCGCAGTGAGGCTGGCGGGCGTGGCATATCCGCCGACCATGCTCTATCATATGAACATGAAATTGATATACCTTGGAGGGCGGGATTTGGTCTTGCAGCAAGTTAGGTGCCTTTTCTGTGGACACCTTGGAATCGATTAGTCCCAAGCGTTTGGCTACACGGAAGATGTGAGTATCCACAGGCAAGGATGGCTTCCCCAGGGAAAAAAGTAGCACACAACTAGCGGTCTTATGTCCTACACCGGGCAGACGCATTAGGTAGTCTTCAGCTTCAGTCAAAGTCTTCGATTTGAGGGAATTCAGGCTGATGCGACCCTGTTCCTTTTTAATTTGCTCCAGCACTTGCTTGATTCTGGCGGCCTTGATTTGGAATAACCCGCCGGATTTAATGACCTTGGCGATATGCTCTTCTGGAGCCGACGCTACAGCTTCCCAGCTATCGAAGCTGGCTTTAAGAGAGGCAAAAGCTCTTCCCGAATTGGCATCCGAGGTATTTTGGGACAATATGGTTCCTATGAGCACGTCAATGGGATCTCTGTCCGCATGCCACTGGCAAGGACCATATTCCTGTTCTAAGAGCTTGATGACTTCTTTAATAGCCACGGACTCAAAAATAACATGTCGACGCCTCTTGATGCAAAGATGTAGAACATTTGCGGCAACCTTGGTGAATGAGATAAGATAAGCATTTCCAAAGCGAGAGACGAATATGACCCTTGTAGAGAAGATACTAGCTAAAAAAGCTGGTAAGAAGGTTGTGAAGCCAGACCAGATAGTCGAAGTCTCTGTGGACCGGGCTATGATACACGATGCGTTAGGTGCGCATACGATTGCTAGATTCAAGGAACTGGGTGTTAAAAAGGTCTGGGATCCCGCAAAAATAGTAGTAGTGCTGGACCATTATGTGCCCAACAAAGACATCGATACTGCCAAAAAATGTCTGAATATAAAGAAATTTGTCCTTGAACAAGGTATAGAAAACTACTATGAAGTTGGGAAGGGAGGCATAGCCCATCAGGTGCTTGTCGAGAAGGGGCA
>JBEKTM010000031.1:0-14887 GCA_049516035.1 Dehalococcoidia bacterium | reverse complement strand
GAACCGTGAAAGCCATTCTTCATGCAAGCTAAATCCAAGCTGCTGTTGCACTTCAGCATGTCCTACGTCATGCCAGTAGCCCACCAGGCTTTCTGATACTTCGCTAAGCAGCTCTGCCATTTCGTCCATATTTGGTATCTCGTTGGGATGGAATCTGGTCTCAAGTCCCAGCATTATACCCTTTTGGTGGCTATATTCTCTAAGCTCTTGAAGACTTTTTCTCGCTGCATCAAGGTAAGGAGGAGCTTGGGAAATGCGTTGGTAAACTAGCTCTTCTTTAGCCTGGCTATATTCTTTAGTTTGGGCATAGCCTCCATCGTGAAGCTTATACAGTCTATCTTGTAAACTCAGGTCAATTGGTACTTCACCCATATGAAGGACAATAGCCCTGGCGTTCACATTTGCCGCAAGGTCTATTGTTTTCTTGGTGAAGCTAACAGCCTCTATTCGCTCGCTCTCGTCCAGAGAACTTAAGGAGAGGCTACTTACGGGGATTCCTCTGGATGACAATACCGCTGGACAAGGAGAATGAATGCTTGAAACAGGCACTGTGGTCTTGAGAAGTTCATTGAGCATTCGTGGGGAAATTGAGGTATTTGCTTCTATGTGGGTGAAGCCCAATTCTCTAGCTTTGGCGGCAAATCCTGACATGTGGCTAAATCTATCTTTAGCCCACATGGTGGAGAGGGAAACTTCGCGCAACTTGCTACCTCTAGCTCGTGGCAAACTTAAAGTTTCGCTTTGGTCTCTTAGCTTACGTTGTTTGAAGCTAATATTTTTGCCACGAGAGTGACTTATCCCTTGACCTTGATTGAGTCCAGCTCCGGCAGGGAAGTGGGCCCTTCATGCTCTTGTCCTGTGATAAATGTTTCAGTTCTTTTCAGTTCTTATACGAGCTTCCTCATCAGAATACTGAATTGGCGGAGATTTCATGAAATAAGCTGAAGGACCCACTATGGTCCCACTTAAGCCACGGTCCATGGCTAATTTACAGCATCTTATGGCATCAATAACTACCCCGGCTGAATTTGGGCTATCCCATACCTCCAGCTTCAACTCTAACTTTAGAGGCACATCGCCGAAGGTACGACCTTCCATCTGCAGGTAACAAAATTTGCGGTCAGCTAGCCAGGGCACGTAGTCGCTGGGACCGATATGAATGTTGTCGTGACCAATATCGTAGTCTAGCTGTGATGTAACAGCATTTGTCTTGGAAATCTTCTTAGACTCCAACCGCTCTCGTTCTAGCATATTTAAGAAATCAGTATTGCCGCCGAAATTTAGCTGGTAAGTTCGTTCTAGTTTAACACCACGGTCACGAAAAAGTTTGGTTAATATTCTGTGAGTAATCGTAGCGCCTACCTGAGACTTAATATCATCACCAATGACAGGCAATCCGCGCTCAGCAAACCGGCCTTGCCAGTAGCTTTCACGGCCAATAAAAACAGGCATGCAATTGATGAAGCCGCAGCCGGCAGCTAGTACTTGTTCCACATACCATTTAGTTGCCTCCTCGCTTCCTACCGGCAGATAATTGAGCACTATGTCGGTTTCGGTCTTCTTGAGTATATCTACAATATTGGCGGTGGGGCCTGGTGCCTTAGTGATAACTTGAGACAGATACTTGCCCAGTCCATCGTGGGTCATACCCCGCTCAACTCGGACGCCTGTCTTAGGCACGTCACAGAATTTGATAGTGTTATTCGGTTTGGTATAAATAGCCTCAGCTAAATCCTTGCCCACTTTGTTTTTATCAATATCAAATGCAGCTACAAAGTTGATGTCAGATATATGATAGCCTCCCAGGTTGACATGCATTAGACCGGGGACGAACTCATCTTCTTTGGCATCCTTGTAGTAATAAACTCCCTGGACTAAAGATGAGGCACAATTACCTACGCCTATTATGGCTACGTTTATCGGTTCCATTATTACCTCCTTTGTTAATGCGACAACTATTACGGGAGCTAATTTTATCATCCTTCTCAGTGCTCAGCTCACTCATCAACTTGAGTAATCTCGCCCCGCGCTCAATAGAATCATCGTAATAAAAGCTAAGCTGCGGTACCTGTTTGAATCTGAGGTGAGCTGCAAGTTCTTTGCGCAAGAATCCTGAGGCATTGTTAAAGCCTGCCAGCAAATCCTCCTTATTTATTTCGGTACCCAGGGTGCTAACATATATCTTGGCATGCTTAAGATCGGGAGAAATGGTGACTTCAGTCACTGAGACAAACTTGCTCAGTCTGGGATCATTCACCTCACGCTCAAGCAGTCCACTGATTTCTCGCTGGATCAATTTACTTATTCGTTCACTGTGCCTGCTCATTTAAGTCTTCTGTCCAGGAAATACGATTAGTCTATTCTTTCATTTCGGTAAAATTCAATGATATCGCCAATTTGAAAATCGGCAATCCCCTCTACCCCCAACCCACATTCGATGCCAGCGGAGACTTCGGCGACATCCTCCTTAAAGCGCTTTAAACTGGAGACCCGAGAATCGCAAATAACTTTATTTTGGCGCAATATTTTGACTTGGGCATCTCTTCCTATTTTCCCTTCCGTAACGTAAACTCCGGCTATTTTTCCCAGCTTACCGCGGGGGAAGACAGATCTTATTTCAGCGCGCCCGCTGAGCACTTCAGCATAAGTTGGCTCAAGCATCCCCTTCAGTGTCTTGTCCACGTCTTCTATTAGTCTGTAGATTACATCATAGTGGTGAATACCCACTGCTTCCACATCAGCCAGCTGTGTTGCTCCCGGTGAAGTAGGAGTATTAAAACCGATGATAATGCCTTTTGAGGCTGAGGCTAAAAGCACATCACTCTCAGTGATGCTCCCGCTAGCAGCATGGATGATTCTAGCTTTTGTCTTCTCTGTGCCCAACCTTTCTACAGAGGTTTTTATGGGTTCAATGCTGCCTTCCACATCTGTTTTTAAAACTATGTTGAGTTCTTTTATTTGCCCCTCACTTATTTGGCTGGAAAGAGCACTTAAACTTAGGGTAGGACGTGGTCTATGATATTTTTGTTTTTCAACAATGCTTCGTGCTTCGTGCTCATCAGGAAGCACAACGAAATGGTCTCCCGATTTTGCCACCTCATTTAAGCCGAGGACCTCCACTGGAGTAGACGGTTCAGCTTTGTGAACTTGTTTTCCTTTATCATCAAACATGGCTTTTATTTTTCCCCAAGCATCGCCAGCTACCACAACATCACCTCGTTTAAGGGTGCCCTTCTGGACAAGAAGCGTAGCTAGAGGGCCTTTAGTTTTGTCTAGCTTAGCCTCAATGATTACCCCTTCTGCGGCGCTATCAGGATCAGCTTTCAGTTCTAGTATCTCAGCAACTAAAAATAGGTTTTCCAATAAATCCGATATTCCCTGTCCTTGCTTGGCTGATATAGGTACACAAACAGTATCGCCACCCCACTCCTCAATAACTAGACCCAAATCGGCAAGCTGCTGTTTTACACGTTCAGGATTAGCATCAGGTTTATCAATCTTATTGAGTGCCACTACTATGGGCACCTCGGCAGCCTTGGCATGGTTTACAGCTTCTACAGTCTGGGGCATAACCCCGTCATCAGCGGCAACTACCAGAGTTACAATGTCAGTCACTTGTGTCCCTCGGGCTCTCATGGCAGTGAAAGCCTCGTGTCCCGGTGTATCCAAGAAGGTGATTTTGCGCCCATCTACCGTGGCTTGGTAGGCACCGATATGTTGGGTAATTGCTCCTGCCTCATGAGCAGTTACATTAGTCTTTCTGATGACATCAAGGAGAGTAGTTTTGCCATGGTCAACATGTCCCATGACCGTAACTACTGGAGGACGAACCGACAGTTTTCCTTTCCCCTTCCCCTTTTCCTTTCGAGGAGGCGAAGCTCTACGCTCTTTTGCTGCTTTAGCGGCGTAGCCAAAGTCTGCAGCTGTTATGCTTGCAGTGTCAAAGTCGATGGTCTGGTTAACGTTGGCCATGATGCCCTTACGCATGAGTTGTTTAATTACTTTTATGGGTTCCACCTTTAATATGTCGGCCAACTGCTTCACAGTTAAGGAAGGTGGAAGCTCAACTTGTGGTGAGCCTTTTTTCAATTCTGGTTTGTTCTCATCCAAATTTAGCTTTCCTCCAAGTTATGGCTGTACTCACGTAAGATTTGTCGATTGTCATCACGAAGTTTTGTTCGTAGGGCATAATCCAGTCGGCTTTTCTTCAGCGCTAACTCCCAACAGGTTTTTTGGGGGCATAAGTAAGCACCTCTGCCTGGCTTCTTCCCAAACACATCTATCTCAGCAATGCCACTCCCCGTACTTACTAAGCGAATCAAGGCTTTCTTGTCTTTAATCTGTCGACAAGCGATACAAGTACGCTGGGGTGGATGCTTACTCTTCGCTCCCATCGTCTATAAGATCCTCATCTTGTTTTTTATACTTTATCACCTTCCCCTTTTTCTTGCCTTTAGTTTCGGTTTTTGCCTTATCTGGCATCTGTGCTTTTAATGCCTTCACTAAGATATCTTCGGCAAATCGAATCTGTTTTTCTTCGGGCTTCTTAGGTGGAGCTTCTGAAACGCTGGGAATTTCAACCGACTCTTGCGCTCCAATCTCCTCAGCTGGTCCTGCTTCAAGTAGCGCTTTTTTCGTAACTCTAGGGGCAACGGCTTTGGCCGCTGGTTCTGGCTCTTGTACAGCAGCCCTTTCCGCCTCAATAGCAGAGACGCTCTTGATATCGATTCGCCACCCTGTGAGTTTCGCTGCTAGTCTGGCATTCTGTCCTTCTTTGCCTATGGCTAATGAGAGTTGCTTATCAGGGACAACTACAGTAGCTGTGTTTCTTTCCCCATCGATTTTAATGCTTGCTACTTGGGCCGGGCTAAGAGCGTTAGAGATAAACACTGTAGGGTCAGCATGCCACTGGATTACATCTATTTTTTCGCCATTGAGTTCATTAATGATACTTTGTAGTCTTATGCCTCGAGGCCCAAGACAGCAGCCTACAGGGTCAACGTTTTCTTGGGTAGTTGCCACTGCTACTTTGGTTCGATGTCCAGCCTCGCGCGCTAGGGCTTTTAGTTCCACAACCCCGTTGTGGACTTCGGGGATTTCTAGCTCAAAGAGACCACGTATCAAATTGGGATGAGAGCGGGAAACTATTATTTGGGGCTCTTTGTCCCTCTGGACCATCTCAAGAAGATAAAATTTAAGTCGCTGCCCTCTATAATAATGCTCATTAGGAACCTGTTCACTCACAGGGAGTATCGCCTCTATTCTATTCAGTCTGACATAAATTCGTTTAGGTTCAGTGAATTGAATTGCTCCAGTAACAACCTTTCCTTCCCTATCGGTGAACTCTTCATAAACAATGCGGTGTTCTGCCTCCCGCAATCGCTGCAGAACGACTTGTTTTGCTGCTTGAACAGCAATACGGCCAATATTCTCGGGTGTGCATTTTATGTTTATTACATCACCAAGTTGTGCTGTAGCTCGCAGCTTCCGGGCTTCTTTCATGGAGATTTCACGATTTGGATTCGTAACTGACTCAACTATAGCCTTTTGAATATAGAAGTTGATTTCGCTGCTTTCAGGGTCAACTTTTACTAGCACATCTTGTTCCAGAGCAGACATGCTTTTTTTATATGCTGAGGCCAACGCTGATTCCAAGGCAGCCAAGACTACTTCTCTAGGCAAGTTTCTCTCAGCCGAAAGCTGAGTAATCGCAGCCTTAAGCTCTGTTTTCATCTCCCCATTCCCCTTTAGTTTCCTTCATTTAGTAAAAAGGTGGGTAAACCCCACCTTTAGTCAAATATATTATTTGTTCTAATTTAACATATTTAGGCCAAAAATGCAAAAGATTACCTAAATAGCTTATAATGGGCAATTAATCAATTTGGGAGGAAACATGTTAGCTTTGGAAGGTGTGAGAATTCTGGACTTATCGAGATTGGTTCCCGGTGCATTTTGCACCATGCTCCTGGGAGATTTGGGGGCTGAAGTGCTTAAAATTGAGGCGCCAGGATTAACTGAATTAGGGGGTTCATTAAGGGCGCTTCAAGGGGAGGAAAACCGAAGGGCAGCAGCTTATTATGCCCTTGACCGCAATAAAAGAAGCATCGTGGTTAACCTGAAGTCGGAAGCAGGACGGGAGATATTTTACCGACTTTCCCGACACGCAGACGTTATCGTCGAGGGGTTTAGACCTGGAGTAGCCAAACGCTTGAGGATAGATTATGAGACTATACGTGAACTAAATCCCAAGATCATTTACTGCTCGCTCAGTGGCTATGGTCAGGATGGGCCTTACCATGCCTTTCCCGGACACGATATCAACTATATAGCTATGGCTGGTGTCCTAGGCTTAATTGGGTCCGGTGAAGAGCCTCCAGCTATCCCCCTGAATCTGGTTGCTGACTTCGCGGGGGCTGCGTTATATGGAGCTTTAGGTATTTCAATAGCTTTGGTGGCTAGAAACAAGACGGGTGAGGGGCAATATGTAGACATGGCTTATATAGATGGAGCAGTATCACTCATGACCTGGTTCAATTGTGGTTACTTTTTTGATGGGTCAATGTTGAAGAGAGGTGAATCATGGCTTCATGGTGCCTATCCCTATTACGCGGTATATGAAACCAAGGACGGTAAATATATCACAATTGGCTGCCTCGAGCCACATTTTTGGGAGAATCTATGCCGATTTTTAGGCAAGGAAGAATATATCCCCTATCACTTCGCCTTGGAACACACCTTTCATAAGCCCGAAGATGAGAAGTGGAATGAAATCCGCTCTTCTTTGAAGCAGATTTTTCTAACTAAGACAAGGGATGAATGGTTTGAATTGTTGATTCGTAATGATGTCCCGGCTGGCAAAGTTTATACACCGGACGAGGTTTTTAGTGACCCACAGGTGCTTCATCGCCAAATGGTAATAGAGGTGGAACACCCTACCTTGGGCAAGATCAAACAGGTTGGCATAGCTCCTAAGCTCTCAAGCACACCCGGCAAGGTGAGAAGTCTATCTCCACTTCCTGGGGAACACACTGACGAAATATTACGAGAACTTGGCTATAAGCGGGAGGAGATTGAGAATTTACGACAGGGAAGTGTAGTATGTTAAAGGAGTTGGATTATGACTGAAGAATGTATTTTTTGTCGAATTGCTGCTGGCGAGGTGCCTAGCGACATAGTTTATCAAGATGAAGATTTTCTAGCATTCAGAGATATCTTACCTAAAGCACCTACGCATGTGCTCATTATACCTAAAACCCATATTACATCTGTGGCTGAACTTACTGAGAGACAACAAAGACTTGCTGGGCGCCTTATACTCATAGCTAAGAATCTGGCTGAGAAAGAAGGGATAGCCAAGAAAGGTTATCGCTTGGTTATAAATTGTGGCCCTGAAGGGGGGCAGGTGGTGCCTCACCTTCACCTTCACCTTATTGGCGGCAGGAAGCTGGATGCCAAACTTGGCTGAAGATTATAAAGACCTCAGCTTGTCTATTAATTCTTCTACAGCTTCATCTGGGGTGGATGCTCCAGCGGTAATTCCAATGTGGTGTTTACCTGCGAGCCAGGAAGTATTGACTTCGTCGGCTGTTTCTACCAGATGGGTTTCTACCAAGGGGGAACATATTTCAACAAGGTGTTTAGCGTTGGCACTATTACTTCCTCCTATCACTATCATGAGTTGGCTCTTGCGAGCCAATTTTAAAGCAGCTTCCTGTTGACCTTGCGTTACTTTACATAAAGTATTAATGAGGCGCATTTCGTCGATCTCAGGTCCCACCTTCTCTATAAGTTGTCTGACAAATTTGATGAAGGCAGATTGGGTTTGGGTTGTCTGAGAGATAACGCCCACACGTGACAGTGATCTTCCCTTCCAATCTATTTGCCTCATGTTGAGGGCAGCTATGCCCTTGCCTCCCGCCCAACCTAGTATTCCCTTGACTTCAGAATGCTTTGCGTCTCCAAATATGAAGACGTCAAAACCAGCCTCAGTTAATTCCTTGGCTGCATTCTGGGCTTTGCGGACTATGGGACAAGTAGTGTCAATGATATGAATATGCTTGGCTCTGACCTCAGATAATACCGCTGGGCTTGCACCATGAGTGGTGATAGCCAAAATTTTACCTTGGGCTTGGTCAAGATGATTTATGGGTTTTACTCCGAGATTGGCTAATGCCTCCACTAGCTGGCGATTGTGTGCTACCGGTCCCAGCGTTTCTATTTCTCCATATTTGTTAGCTGCCTCTTTTAACAACTTGATGGCCCGTCTGACGCCAAAGCACAGGCCCAGTTTCTCGGCCTTCTCAATCTTCATGTTTTTCATAGGCGCCTTGATATTCGGGTGGCAAAAGAGCAGCTATTTCCCTCATCAGTTGTGTAGTCAATAGTTGCATTTGTGACTTGCTCATCCGGCCGGAGATTGGAGGTAGTTTAAATGGTTTGCCAATCTTGACGACTATACGGGGACGTTTCCATAGCCAGCTTATGCCATGAACCTTGTCTGTGCCGGCGATGCCGACGGGAAGAAGAGGGACATCTGTCTTTGAGGCTATCACTGCCGAGCCCGGTTTGCCTTTCCTGAGTTTGCCGTCGTGGCTTCTGCCGCCTTCCGGGAACATTCCCAGGATTAGTCCTTCCTGTAATGCTTTTCTGGCGCTCTCAAGTATCCTCTGTTTCTCCTTGACCTTGCCCTCACGTTGCAGGGGCAAAGACCCCGCCCAGCGGAGCCAGAGCCTCAGGAAGAGAGAATGAAAAAGTTCTTCTTTGGCCACGAACGTAATCCATCGCGGAAGACCAAATACGAGAAGAATTGGGTCGATGACATGAACATGATTGGCTGCCAAAATCACTGGCCCGGTCAATGGTACGTTTTCTCGCCCTTCGACCTTCCAGGAGAAACAGATATTGAGCAAAGGTCTGAATACGACCAAGACAATCTTTTGAGAGAGGGTCAGGGGTTTACCGCTAGAGTACATATTTTGTCTACAACTTGCTCCAGGCTAAGATTTTCCGTATCGATGATTAGGGCATCCTCAGCCGGTTTAAGCGGTGACACGGTTCTATGGATATCCAGCTCATCTCGCTTTTTTAAATCGGCGAGGACAGTCTCCAGGCTCGAATTTTCTCCTCGCTTTAATAGTTCCTTGTAACGACGCTTGGCTCTCTCTTCGGTGGAGGCGGTGAGAAAAATCTTTAATTCCGCCCAGGGTAAGACTACCGTGCCAATGTCTCGGCCTGCCATCACTACCTTTCCTCGCTGGGCTAACTTACGCTGTTCCAGTATCAGTATTTGGCGTACCCCCACAATTTTCGCTACTTGGGGAACGTATGCCTCTACCTCAGGGCAAAGCAGCTTGGAGGAAATGTCTTCATCGTCAACGAAAGGCGTGAGATAGCATCCCTGTAAGGGAACAAAATCAAATTTAGTGGTATTGGCCAACTGACAAATCTTCTGCTCGTCCTTTATAGGGATACCTGATTTGAGGACCTTCCAGGTGAACGCTCGATACATCATCCCTGTATCGAAGAAAACATAGCCCAATCTTTTTGCTAGCAGTGAGCCGACACTACTCTTGCCGACTGCCACAGGACCGTCTATAGCAATTAGCTGTGGTTTCAAATTTCCCTCCATAATATCATTCTGAGCCAGGCTGTCAAGCTTTTAACTCTGAGCCAACGTCCTTTCCAGTCAAGCAGAGGGGAATTAGGGCTTAGTGATTACCCACGCTTTATACCCGGAAAACTTGGGAAGGGCCAGTAGCGCCTCAAGCATATTTGGCGTAATTATACTAGAAAATTCCTTAATCGGACGTATTATGGATTAGCAAATCCTGGCGGTCGTTCCATGACTCGAGAAGTTGCCTTAGTTGCGAATTCCGTTTAAAATAACTTTCTTCGCAAAGAGTCTGATTCGTGAGGAGGAATTCATATGGGCAGAGTTGCCGACCGGTTGAAGGAACTGAAGGACAGAGAAAGAAAGCTAAAAGCCCTGGGAGGTGAGGAGCGGGTAGAAAAGCAGCACAAATCGGGTAAGTTAACTGCTCGTGAAAGACTCGACCTGCTTTTTGACTCTGGCAGCTTTCACGAGCTTGATTTGTTTGTTCAGCATCGAGCCACGCTCTTTGGCATGGATAAAGTTGTTGTTCCTGCGGAAGGAGTCGTTACTGGATATGGCACGGTTAACGGTCGCCCTGTATGTGCTTTTTCTCAGGACTTTACCTCCATGGGCGGAACATTGGGCGAGATGCATGCTAAAAAGATATGCAAGGTAATGGATTTAGCTATGAAGTGTGGAGTTCCCATAGTAGGCTTTAATGACTCCGGGGGGGCTCGGATTCAGGAAGGGGTTGATGCTCTTTCCGGCTATGGACAGATATTTTTCCGGAATTCTGCCGCCTCAGGGGTTATTCCCCAGCTCTCGGCAATCATGGGACCTACTGCCGGGGGGGCAGTTTATTCACCGGCCATGACAGATTGGGTTTTTATGGTAAAGGGGACAAGCTACATGCACATCACCGGCCCGGCAGTTATTAAACAGATTACCGGAGAGGAAATCACTTCCGAAGAACTGGGTGGCGCTATGCCTCATGCCACAAAAAGTGGTGTATGCCATTTTGCCTGTGATAGCGATGCTCAGGCTATCGAATTCATAAAAAAACTTTTAAGTTACATCCCCTCAAGTAATAAGGAAAGCCCCCCCTTAGTTGAGCCTACCGATGACCCAAACCGTGTTGACCCTGCTCTGGACACCATAATCCCAGATGAGCCCAACAAGGTCTATAACATGAGGAATGTTATCCAATCCATTGTGGATAACGGCGAAATACTTGAGCCTCATTATCATTATGCTCAGAACGCCATTATTTGCTTTGCACGGCTTAATGGTAGACCGGTAGGCATTATCGCTAATCAACCGATGCATCTTGCCGGGTGTCTTGACGTCAACGCCGCGGATAAAATCACTCGATTTATCAGGTTCTGCGATGCCTTCAACATTTCGCTACTTACTATTGCTGATGTCCCTGGTTACTTGCCCGGGAAAGACCAGGAATGGCTGGGAATAATAAGACACGGAGCTAAGGTTTTGTGGGCTTACTCCGAGGCTACGGTTCCTAAAATCACTCTGGTCACTCGCAAAGACTACGGAGGTTCATATCTTGCCATGTGTAGTAGAGACCTGGGCGCTGATTTTGTTTTCGCCTGGCCCACAGCGGAGATTGCAGTGATGGGGGCTGAGGGGGCGACGCCGATTATCTTTCGCAAGGAAATAGATGCTGCGCCGGATCCTAAGGCCAAGGAGCAAGAGAAGATTCGAGAATATCGTGAATTACTGTACAATCCTTACATTGCCGCCTCGCGGGGATATGTTGACGAAGTTATTCCACCTCAGGAGAGCCGCCCTAAGATAATCAAAGCTTTTGAAATTCTCTCTACTAAACGAGAGACGAGGCCTCCCAAGAAGCATGGGAATATTCCCGTGTAAAGTTTGATAATGGTATAGATAAGACCATCCCGGACGATTGGAAGCCACCCCGTGCCCCCCAGACTCTTGACGAAGTGAAAAGGGAGGATGAATTTATCGCTCAAGTCAAAGCTGGCAATATGAAGGGAAGTTAGGGGAAAAGCAGTCTCCCAAAAAAGATAGGTTGAGAACCTTCAATTTTTTCATTGAAGATGATAAAGTAGATAGGCATTGTCATTGCGAGCAAAGCGTGGCAATCTCCGGGATTGCTTCGTCGCTGCGCTCCTCGCAATGACAGGAAACGAGAAGGAAAATGAGGGAAATCAAAGCCAGTGATATAACAAACACCGTAGCCCGCTTATTTGAGCACTCCTGCTATTATTTGCCCCCCGATGTCATAACTGCGTTGAAGCAAGCCAAAGAAAAAGAAAAATCTGCTGTTTGCCGTGATGTACTGGATAGGATCCTGGAGAATGCTAACATTGCCGGCAAGGAACAGATTCCTCTTTGCCAGGATACCGGTGCCGCCGTGGTTATCTTGGAGTTAGGTCAGGAAGTGCACATAACCGGAGGTGACCTTTACGCCGCAATCAACGCAGGAGTGCGCCAGGGATATGATAGGGGCTATTTGCGTAAGTCCATAGTAAACGGGCCCTGTTTTGCCAGGGTAAATACCAAGGATAACACACCGGCTATGATTCATACCGATATAGTTTCTGGCGACAGGTTGAAGATCGGCGTCTTGCCCAAGGGAGGTGGCTCGGAAAATTGTTCTCGTCTGGCTGCTCTGTCTCCGTCTCAGGGGCGTCAGGGGGTGATAGATTTTGTGGTCAATCTTGTTAACGAGGTCGGCAGCAATCCCTGTCCGCCGGTTATCATCGGTGTCGGCATAGGCGGGACGACGGACCAGACTATGTTTATAGCTAAGAAGGCTCTGTTACGCAAAGTCGGCGAACCCAGTCCTGACCCGGAGGTTGCTGCTTTAGAGAGGGAAATTCTGGAAAAAGTTAATAATCTGGGCATCGGTGCTATGGGCTATGGTGGCACAATTACCGCTTTGGCAGTTCATGTGGAAACCTTTCCTTGCCACATTGCCAGCATGCCTGTGGCAGTCAATATGCAGTGCTGGTGCGCTCGCCATGAGGAAGCAGTCCTGTAAAGCAATCGAAAGATGACTAAGGAGATGCCTGTAACCATTTCGCCCAAAGGGCGACGCCGTGAGTTTGTAAAGAAAGTCAAGGAGCTCAGCGGGCAGAACCTTCAATTATGTTACCAGTGTGGTATGTGTTCCGGAAATTGTCCCGCGACTGCCAATATGGACATTTCCCCTCGCCGGATTATTGAGCTGGCACGATTAGGGTTGGAAGAGGAAATCGCCAATTCCAAGACTGTCTGGACTTGTGCCTCCTGTCTTGCCTGCGCTGCCAATTGTCCCAGGGGATTCGACCTCTCTAAGGTGATGGAGGCGATAAGGCTGCTCACCCTGAGGAAGAATATTGACCACATACGCCCCGAGGATATTTCACCGGAAAAACGCTCCGAACTTCCTCAAATAGCTGTGGTCAGCGGCTTGAGGAAGTTTACCGGCTAGAGAAATAAAAATGAGCTTAGCCTATTATCCCGGATGTACCTTGAAAACCAAAGCTAGGAATCTGGAGGAGCCTGCTGTGGCTTCCATGGAAGCTTTGGGATTTAAGCTGGATGAGGTTCCCAGATGGAACTGCTGTGGCGCAGTCTATTCCCTGGCTGATGATGATTTGATCCATCAGGTAGCGCCTGTCCGCAACCTCATCCGGGTGAAAAAACAGGGAAAGAGTGAGTTAGTCACTTTATGCGCTTTCTGCCTTAATACTTTAAAGAGAGCCAATCTTTTAATGAAGGAAAATGCAGAAAAAAGGGATACGCTTAATAGCTTCATAGATGAAGGGATAGATTATAGCGGGGAAGTAAAGGTGGTTCATCTTTTAGAGGTATTGAGAGACGACATAGGATGGGAGGCTCTTTCGCAAAAGGTGAAATTCCCTCTGCGGGAACTAAAAGTAGCCCCCTATTATGGATGCACACTGCTGCGCCCCCGGGAAGTGGCTATAGATAATGTGGAGAACCCTACCATCTTGCGGGAGTTTCTTAAGGCTCTCGGGGCCAGTCCCGTTGATTTTCCTGAATCCACGAGGTGCTGTGGGTCTTATCAAGTGTTAAGCAGTCCAGATGATATTTCCGAATATGCGCGGCCTATCTTAAACTCGGCGTTGAGTCATGGGGCAGAAGCCCTGGTCCTCACCTGCCCTTTATGTGATTACAATCTGGGCCAGGGGCAGAAAGAGTTGATTAAGAAACAGAGCGGATTCAAAGAGATGCCTCTATTCTACTTCACGCAGCTTCTGGCTCTTGCCCTGGGTTTTGCTCCTCGGGTATGTCATTTTGAGCTAAATTATGGTAGCCCGGAATCACTCCTCCGGGAAAAGAACTTGCTTTCTTTAGTCGAAAGCTTTTGACTGATTGGGGGTTAATAATGAGTGCCAAAGAGAAAAAGAAAAAGCCAGCGGAAACCCCGATGAAAATCGAGGTTAAGAAAGAGGGACAATTAGCGGCCAAGTTGATTCCGATATACATCATGGGCAAGCGCTATGAAGTCCCCGAAGGGCTTACCATCATGAAAGCCATGGAATATGCCGGCTACGTACTCATTCGGGGTTGCGGATGCCGGGGCGGCACCTGCGGTGCCTGTGGTACGGTTTATCGTAAGCCCGGCGATTATAAATTACAGGTGGCGCTGGCTTGCCAGAAGACGGTCGAGCCGGATATGTATATAGCCCAGATTCCCTTTTTCCCTGCCAATCGGGCCCTGTATGACTTTGCCGGACTGACCGCTGCCCCCGAAGAGGTCTTTAAGCTATATCCCGAGATGTTTCGCTGTGTGGCCTGCAATTCCTGCACCAAGGCTTGCCCTCAGGGAATAGAGGTCATGGACGCCGTCTCAGCTTTGAAGCAGGGGAATATCGCCGGGGCTGCTCAACTCAGTTTCGATTGCATTCAGTGCGGGTTGTGCACCAGCCGCTGCTTTGGGGAGTTAGCTCAGTATCATATGTTCCAGCTGGCGCGGAGAATTTATGGAGCCAGAATTGTCCCTCGAGCCGAACATTTAGCCGGGATGGTGAAAACAGTTAACGAAGGGAAGTATGACCGGTCTCTGGACGAGTTGAAGAAGGCTAATGAAGATGAGCTGAAAAAGCTGTACCAGGAACGGGAGGTAGAACCGATGACGACCGGGGAGGATTGGAAACCGAAGGATACAAGATACCTGTAGGAGGCGAGATGAGTTACTTAGGATATCCCGATTTCTTCGAGCCCTATATCAAGAAGGTAGAGCAAACCAGGCCTGCCCGTGTGGAAAAAAGAAAGAAGGGGGAAGAATTTCCCTTTATGTCC
>JBEKTM010000030.1:0-23480 GCA_049516035.1 Dehalococcoidia bacterium | reverse complement strand
GCCAGCTTGCTGACCCCTACTACTCTACCACTAGGGCTAGGGATATAACCGACATGGGCTACGCCATAGAAGGGCAGGAGATGGTGTTCACACATGGAATAGAAGGGAATGTCCTTTAGAATCACCATCTCTTCATAACCTTCCTCAAAGTCCACCGCCAGTTCAGTTTTGGGATCGACATCCAAACCGGAGAAGAGCTCGGCATACATTTCGGCTACCCTCTGTGGCGTATCTTTTATGCTCTCTCTGTGGGGATCCTCACCGATAGCCTTTATTATGGAGGCCATTGCCAATTTGATTCTATCTTGATTAACCATCTAAATCCCCCTCTTTACAAAGCTTACGCTGTTTTTATCCGTGCTGGCATAGAAATCTGAACCGAGGTAAAGGAGCGGTTTGATCTTATTCAGGTCGAGAACCTCCGCCGGGGTAAATGCTTCCTCGAGGAGGTGCACAGCTACAATCTCGCCAACCAGCCAAATGTGGTCACCATAGGACTTACTGTCCACCAGCTTGCATTCGTAGGCAGCATAGGCATCTTTTAAAATAGGTGCCGTGGTCTTCAAAGGCTTCTCTTTCTGGATACTAAATCTCTCAAATTTGTCCACCTGCTGTCCAGAAGTGCCGCCGATGGCAGCGGCCAGGGAGGCTTTCTCTGAAGAAATGAAATTAATGCCAAACTCTCGGCTTTCCATGATAAGCTGGTAAGTAAATCTCTTAGATGTAATAGCGACGCCGTAGATGGGTGGTTTGAAAGAAATTGAGCTATGCCAGGCAGCAGTCATGGCAGCATCCTTGCCCCGGGCGCTAGCGGTAACTATAACTGCTACCTTGGGATAGTGCTGGCTGAATTTCCCTATAGCTTCGGTAACAATTTTTGGCATAACTCTCACTTCCTTAATCCTGTGTCATTCTCTCTACATACCCTTCTTGTCATCTCCGAGCATAGTCAGGAATTGCCGAGGTTGGGAATTTCAAAACTTCCTCAACGACTGCCAGGTCAGCCGGGAGCTCTATCGGTACCCGGGCATATCTTGCTGGCACACCGGGGTCTTTTAGCCCGGTGCCGGTGACGATGCAAACTACACGCTTGCCTGAAAAGTCATTCCTTTTGGCCAACTTAATAAGCCCGGCTAAGGAAGCTGCTGAGGCTGGCTCGCCGAAGATACCTTCTTTGATTGCCATCAATCTATAAGCATTCATAATTTCGTCATCAGTAACACAGTCAATGGTGCCTCCCGACTCATCCCGGGCAGCTATTGCCTTCTGCCAGCTAGCAGGATTGCCAATGCGAATGGCTGTAGCAATGGTCTTGGGGCGTTTGACAACCTTACCCAATACTATGGGGGCAGCACCAGCAGCTTGAAAACCCATCATCCTGGGAGTACGGCTGGCCTTGTCTGCGCGGTGATATTCCACGAACCCCTTCCAGTAAGCGGTGATATTGCCAGCATTGCCCACAGGGATGAAGAGATAATCGGGAGCATCACCCAGGTCGTCCATAATCTCAAAAGCTGCCGTTTTCTGACCCTCGATGCGATTAGGATTTAGCGAGTTTACCAGGGTAATGGGATATTTCTGGGTTAAGGCACGTACTATGTGAAGTGCTTGATCGAAATTACCCTTTATGCCTATGATCTGGGCGTCGTAAACAAGGGCTTGAGCCAGCTTGCCCGTGGCTATCTTCCCTTTAGGAATAATGACAATAGTTTTGAGTCCGAATCTGGCACCATAAGCGGCTGCTGAAGCGCTGGTGTTACCTGTGGAGGCGCAAATTATGCTCTGGCTGCCACTTTCCACCGCCTTAGCCACCGCCACCACCATGCCTCGGTCTTTGAAGGAGCCGGTGGGATTACAGCCTTCGAGCTTAAAATAGAGTTCACCACAGCCCAGCTCTTTCTCTAAAATTCGTGACCGCACTAAAGGCGTATCGCCTTCCCCAAGCGTAATCAAAGGCGTAGCCGGGGTAACTGGCAGGCAATCACGATATCTTTTTAAGACGCCCTGCTTCATTCCTCAACTCTAATGAAGTTACTGACCTCGTTAACCTCCGGTAGCTGCTGCAATTGCTTAAGAGCCTTTTGCACTCCTTTCTCCTTCGCCGGATAGGTCATAATGACGATTATGGCAGTTTGTGCTACCGGGTCGCTTTCTTTCTGGATTACGGATGCAATGCTTATGGAATTATCGCCCAGAACTTTGGAAATTTGAGATAAAACACCGGGGTGGTCAGGCGCATTCAATCTGAGATAATACCGTGTCTTTACCTCGGACACGGGCTTAACAGTTACTTGCTGGTTCAATCTTAGCTCAGGAACATTCCTTACGCCGCGATAGATATTTCTGGCTATTGCCAGAACGTCAGCCATAACAGCGCTAGAGGCTCTGAGAGCTCCAGCTCCTTCCCCATAGAAGACTAGTTTGCCAGCTAAGTCAGTTTCCACTTCGACGGCATTATAAACACCATCTACTTTAGCTAACTGAGAATCCTGGGGGATAAAAACAGGATGAACCCTCATCTCCACTTTGTCATCATCTCTCTTAGCGATGGCCAGAAGTTTTATAGCATAGCCAAATTCTTTGGCATACAGAAAATCTCGAGCGGCAATATTTGATATTCCTTCGCAGTAGACATCTTGTGGGACAAATTTAGTCCCAAAGGCCAGGTTGGATAAAATGACCAGTTTATAAGCAGCATCTATCCCCTCTATATCATTAGCGGGATCAGCTTCGGCATAGCCTAATTTCTGAGCTTGTTTTAAGGTCGAAGCAAAATCCAGTCCTTCGTGTGCCATTCGGGTCAGAATATAATTAGTAGTGCCATTAAGGATGGCCTGGATGGCCAAGATTTTATTGGCGGCTAAATCTTGTTGGAAAGAGGAGATAAGTGGTATGCCGCTGCCTACGCTTGCCTCATAACGGAGGTCAGCATTGTGTTTCCCGGCCAGGGAAAATAGCTCATATCCATGCTTGGCTATTACTTCTTTGTTGGCCGTAACTATGTGCTTTCCGTTAGTAATAGCTCGTTCTATGTACTCTGTTGCTGGATATTCCCCTCCAATAAGTTCGATTACTATATCTACCTCAGGATGGGAGAGGACTTCTTCAGGGTGATTGGTTAGCAAGCTGGGACTAAGTTTTACCGAGCGTGGTTTGTTTACATCCCGCACCAGCGCTTTTTTCAGAATTAAGGGAAGTCCTGCCTGCTCGGCCAGGCTGTCGGCCTTGGTGACTAGAACTTCAGCCACACCGCTGCCTACAGTCCCCAAGCCCAATAGGCCGATGCCAATAGCCTTCTTCATTGTGGTGTTACATTCCCGCCAGAACCTGGTTTATAGCATACGCTTTCTTGGCTGAATCCAGGTAGGTGTTAATTGTGCCTTGGTTTGCCAGGTTTCCCAACCAGTCGTTATAGTGATTATCTATTAGTTGCTGCTTGACGCTATCTGAAAGCTGATGGTCACCCCTATCTATAACCTTTACCAGCCAATAGCCCCCAGTGGTTTGAACTGAGGTATCTTTAACCGGCTCACTTACCTTGTTGAGAGTAAGATTAAATGCAACTGCGTCGAAGGCAGTACTGCCCATATCCCCTCGTTTTAATCCATCAAGCTTACCGCCGGCATCTTTGCTTTTATCTTGGGAATAATTCTCAGCTAGGGCGCTGAAGTTTCCACCAGCTGCCAACTGGGCTTTAACCTGCTCTGCCTCCACCTCGCTGCCCAGCAACATAGCACTGGCGTTTATCGCGTCACCTTGCTTGCCAGTAACCTCTATAAGCCAGTAGCCGACATCTTTAATCGCCGTTTCATCGTAAATGGGCTGGCTTATATCTCCCACGGCAAAAACAAAAGCGGCACTGGCAATGCGGGTATTCGGCATCAGCTCCGCCGGCAGCCATCCCAGATCACCTTCAACGGTGGAATTATAGGAAAAGTTTGCAGCCAAAGCGGTGAAGTTGCCGCCAGCCTCAACTTTGGTTATCACTTCATTGGCTACCTCTTGACTCTCGACAAGCATTACTTGTACATCAGCTTGCTCCATCGTGGCAGGCAGCTGGGAACCAAAGTAGTCCTTAACCTTTTGTTCCAACAAACTAGCCCTGACTATATCCGGATATGTACTATTACTGGGCAACCCATATTGTTTTAATGCCGCATTTATCTCAGCAGTAGTAACTGTAATGTTCAGGCTCTTAGCTCCCTGTCTTAGCAATTCATCGTTGATAATATCATCAGCCACTGTATTAATGGTCGTGTCAGTAATATTATTGGTATTTTGCGACAAACCGGTGGTGACATCGGAGGTCAGCTGCTGTATGATGTCTTCGCGGGTAGTATTAGGGTAAGCTTGCATATAGAGATTCACGTAAGTATTAACGTAATTATTAATGTAATTCTGAACGTAAATGCCAAGCGTGTTTATGTAGTATCCCATGGTAAAGGGGACGCCGTTTACCTCAATCACAACCTCATGTGAGGGATTGCTCTTATAGTCCTTATAGTACCCATAGCCCACCCAGCTCGCAATGCCAACCAGGAAAACAGCGGCAGCGATTATCACAATTCGCCGTATTCTCATCTGGCGCTGCCATTTAGAGAGTTGGCGCTTGCTGGGGGCTTGCTCAGATGTAGCTTTTTTCTGTTTCTTAGCCATGAGTCACACCTGCCAATCTAAATTTTCTTTGTTGTGGCCACTATGATAACATATTAAGGGAAATCATGACGGCGGGGTGTAGCGCAGCCTGGTAGCGCACCTGAATGGGGTTCAGGTGGTCGGTGGTTCAAATCCACTCACCCCGATTCTGAATTTTGGGATTTTGCCAACGGATTGCTAACAGATTGGTTTTTTGCCTCTTTAGAATCATCAGACTTCTGTGCTGCTGATTTCTGTAATCCGCCTACTACATGGCTATAAGTATCAGGTGTCACTATAATATTCGAATGCCCTAATCTTTCCATGACCACACGAGGATGCGTGCCGGCTTGAAGTAACAGCTAAAGGGTCGAGTATCTTACTCCGTAGTCGGCAAAAATCTTCACCATTTGTCTAGCTATATCTATTTGTCGATTTGACACGTACCTTACCGTGTACCGGGGTAAAGCACATTACCGACAGCGATGGCTAAGATGTTTTACCTGTGGATTGAAACGGAGAGTATGGTTCGTCCTACCGGGATTATTGCACAGCCTGAGGAGCTGCTCTTCGCCAGCTAGCATAAGGGAAGCTAACTATCATCGTCGTATGGTCTTTCTCTTGGCCTTTTTCCTCTCTCCACCTTGACGTTTGGCTTGAGGAGTGGAGGGCGAAATGTACTGGGTCACCCGTTTCATTAAATCGGGCCGATTTGTGACACTATTTTTAGTTATTTTCACTATATCCATTCCGGGATTTAGATACTCAAGTGCCTTGAATTTTACTGTCTCAAGTAGACTGGCAAGGGTACGCTTGTCCTCATACGATAGCGGCGACAGGATTTTTTGGATGAACTCCACGCCTGCCGGAATTGCCGGCTTGAGGGCATTCTCCCCCTTGCTGGTGATAAACACATATACTACCCTGCGGTCAACCTTGTCTCTTTTCCTTGTGACCAAACCAGCTTTGACCATGCGATCGATTATCATACTCACGCTGTTCGGGCTGCGCTCCAAGCTCTGGGCTAGGTCACTTATTTTCACAGAATCACCGAGGTATTTAATAGCCGCAAGCACTGCATACTGTTCCGTAGTAAGCCCATATTCGCTGAATATTGGATCCTCACACATCCTAAGTGCGTCGCGGGTTCGGTGCAGCAGAATCCACAATTTCAAAACCATATTTCCGGATTCAAAATTTGCCGCCATATTTAACCTCCCCTGATTATCTTATGGGAGCTTTGCTCGTTTGGATAAAGCGCTATTATAGCAGTATTTATCATCTACAACAAATCAGCAATAATAACCCTGTCTAATCCGTACTGATGAGAGTATATGAGTTGTTCACCAAGAGTACCTAAATAGGCAACAACGGGAGCTTGACTTGCTCCCGCTGCTTATGTAAAAAAGGAGGTAAGTGATGAGAAGACTCGTTAATTGTTCCCTCGTATCGTAGATACTGGCTGCATTGATTGCTTACTGAGCGCTAGCCTCGTTCGCATTCTAGTGAATCCTACGGGATATATCAGTATAAGATAGCACTTTTTCAAAGAGTTGTCAAGGGCTTGAGTCATATGGTACTCTTCGGTTGAAGTGGATAGAAAATTGTAGCTAGTCTCAAATCTGGCAGTAAGGTAGTTTGCTCAATGGAATTGGGTCGGGATGCTCAAACCCACCAAATTTATCAAGGCATTCATCACATAGAATAGCACAATTACTAGCCTTCCAATTCCCACCTTTGTTCTTAGGTACTATGGGAATAGGTTTACCTATGCTTGGATAGAGATTCTTCCCACAACAAGCACAATCCGCTCCCTCATGACGCCTTCTAATTTGTCTGTCATAGGCTACTAATATAGTTCGTTCGGTAAAAGGCATGTTAAATTTATTGTTATAGCAAGCTTTCTGTAGCAACCTCTTTTTTGAGCAATTCAAATTTTTTGGTAGTTTCTGCTGAAGGTGGCAAGCCTGTTACTTGGTTCTCCATCAATTGCCTGACAGTTTTGATTTGGATTCTGGGAATTTTCTTCTGCCACAAGCTCGATTCATACGCATCTGTATCAAGAGCTTCCCTTATCATATCTTTAGTAGGCTCATGGATTGTAACTAAAAGCCCAAGTTTAGCATCTTCTCTTTGCATATCCCCCCTTAAAGTAGCAACCATGTCTCTCTTTAGATTCTTCCCACCCTTAACTTGGATGATAGCTTTCTTAATGCCGTCATATTCTTGGAAATAATATAATCCGTCAATCCCCTTATCTTTTCCTCTCTTTTCTCTTGCTTGTGCCCTGACAAGCCTATTAATTACCCAAACTTCAAAGTCCTTGGGGTCTGTTTCCCAGAGATTAATAGCTGATTGCTCATCTTGAGGGTCACCAATAACTTTTATTTTTTGAGAGTCATCCTTAAACTGTGTACCAAATAGTTCTTCAAATCTACTTAATACTCTATTTATTGCAAGGTACGTAACATCAATACCAATCCATTGTCTGTTGTTAGAATGAGCAGATATTATGGTAGTGCCACAACCACAAAATGGGTCAAGAACTATCTCTCCCTCGTTTGACGTCGCCTTTATGATTCGGTCAAGAAGACCACGTGGTTTTTGTGTAGGGAAACCTATCAATTCCTTAGAAGGGCCATAAGGTTTTTTAATGTCTACCCATACATCAGTAGCTATTTTGCCCTTAGGATTTGGTATGTAGGTGAATCCCTCTTTGAAGATTGGCCTACGCTTTTTGTTAGCATCATAGTGGTATGTTTGAGGCCCGATGTTTTTTGTCTTATATGGCACTCGGACTGTATCAGCATTGAAGGTATATTCTTTCTTTGACTTGGTGTACCAAAGCAAAATATCATGTTTCCTGCTGAATCTATTATTTGATGTACCGCCACCTTCGTATGCCCAAACTACTTCATTCTGTAAGCTACCTTGTTGCTTGCCCTCTAAGAAAATTAAATCTAATAATATCTTGAGATAATGGGATGCTGTAGGGTCACAGTGTAGCCACAAACTTCCAGTTGGATGAAGTACCCTATACAATTCCATTAGCCTTACAGCCATCATTGTTAAATAGGAAACAGTGCTTAAATTGACGACATTAGATTCCTTCAAGGCTTCCAAGAATTTGTAAATAGGCGGATTTCTTGCTTCTAATTCTGTTAGTGTTTCCTTTGCCGTTCCTGTTTCCCATTTCCACGTATCCCCAAAAGCTCGTATCTGGGCAGGCGATTCCTCATAACCCAGTTCAGGCTTGTTGTTAAAAATGAGATTGTAGTTAGCATTGCTATTATACGGGGGGTCTAAGTAGATTAGATTAATTTTATCAGTAGGAAAGTAGTCATGTTTACGGAGCCACGTAAGATTGTCGCCGTAGTAAAGAACATTCGTATTCATAGCTTCCTCCCCATAATCTACTTGCCTTTTGGCAATTAAACTATTCTTTTAACAAGTCTTTTATATGCTGAGAAACTTGATTGCTTGCTATTATCCCCTCCCTCAACTTTCTAACCAATCGTAAACCCATTATTGGCATCTTCACCAGTTTCCCTTGGCCAAGTTTATTTGCAAGCAATTCTACATCTCTTACAAATACATCATTACAATCTATGACAGATTCCTTGTCGAATCCTGCGTATTGAATAGGAGTAATTTCAACCAGTGTTTCGTCTGGGCAATTCTTTCTACGTTTCTTGACTTTATCTATCTTGTGCGAAGCATGAACAAGGATAATATCTGTATCTTTTGCTGGGTCAATATTTACCACTATGCAATAATGTGAATATGTAGCTCTGAGCCTAGGGTCATTGTAATAATAGACGGAACCGGCTGTAATATCGGATTTAATTGGGTGGATTGCGGACAAATATTATCTCCAAATGGATTCAAGAGAAAGCATCTCTTCAAGTTGCTCACGCCTTATTCCCCTATCTTTATCTGTTAACTCAAAACATTTATCAACTTGTGGGAAATCTGCTGAATCATCAAGGAAATCATATAAATCCATTTGGACTCTATCTAGTGTCTTCAAGGCTACTTTATGTTTATACCAATCAGGGTATTTGTGAGTAAGGTCTACAATCCCCCACTCATCTAAACCACCGAATTTATCCCACGCATAATCAAGAGCCTCTAAATCTGAAGGGGACATTTCTGCTTTATCTGTAGGTTTTTTAGATACAAAATCATATTTGGTAGATGATTCTATATACTTTGACGCATAATTCTGTGCTTCTCTGCCACTAAAGTCGCTTTCTTCTGCTAAGTCTTTTGCCCCAGAAGCCACAGGGCCATTATCCATAGCAAAATAGGTATCGTTGGTTATCAAGCGACCATATTTACGTAAGTGATATTTATCAGCAAAGTAAATCAGTTTGAGGGCTTTCAATCTGTTAATTGTACCGCCTGATTTCTCAGCAACGTAATCTAATGCTTGCGTTGCTTTTTTATAATTGAAATTAAAATGATAACTTCGCACGATTATACACCTCCACTTCCCGCCATTTTTCTCTGTTTTTCTCCTTTTCCCTCTATTTGATTAAATTCTCTTACAGAATTGCCAATTTGTCAAGTTGAATGGGTCTTGACAGGACTTATTTTATGGGTTAAGCTATATAGACATGGGTTAAGCCACAAAATAGAACAAGGAGTAAGCTAATGTCGAGAGGAAGACCAAGAGGAAGCAAGAGCCAAAGCACAAATGCTTATGTTAAGCGAACAAGAAGGCTCAAGCGTAGATATGGCAAGGACATCTTCAAGAAGTGGGGCAAAAAGGGAGGCAATCCAATTCTGTTGAAGACGAGAAAGAAAAAGGCAAAGAAATGACCTAGTTAGTATTGAATGGACAACACATTCTCCTAACTGTTGATAACCAATAGGGTAAAAGACAAGTTCGGAAGTATATTATGGTTGATTTCTGCTGCAAATACTGTGGTTCGACTAACATAGTCCGCTATGGACGGGAAAACGCTGTTCAATACTGGTGGTGTAAGAATTGTCACAGGAAGTTTGCCGACAATGACGCTTTACCCGACATGAAAACTCCGATAATTCAAGTGTCCTCAGCTTTGAGCATGTATTATCGGGGAATGTCTATTGACGAGATTCGCCAACACCTTGACCAGCAATACAACAACTGCCCGTCTAGCAGTACAATCTACGATTGGATTTGCCGATTTTCAGATGAGGCAGACAGGAAAACTAGAGACTACAAACCGAATGTAGGTTATGTTTGGCTTGCTGATGAGACCATACTTGATATTGCTGGTAAGAAAGTCTGGTTTTGGGATTTGATAGATGTTAAAACTAGATTCCTTCTAGCTTCTCACATGTCATTCAACCGCACGACACAGAACGCTCAAAGTTTGGTTGAAAAGGCAGTCGCTAGAGCAGGAAAATCACCCAAGGTCATTATTACGGATAGTCTATGGGCTTATCTCGACGGCATTGAATTAGCTCTCGGCGGTGATACCCGCCATGTCCAGTCAAGAGGGTTTATGCTTAAACCCAATACAAATCTGATTGAGCGGTTTCATGGAATTCTCAAATCACGAACGAAAGTTATGAGAGGGCTAAAGACACCCGAAAGTGCTTTGCTCTTTCTCGACGGTTGGCTGGCTTTCTATAACTTCTTTAGACCACACGAAGGGCTGGGTAATAAGACACCAGCAGAGAAAGCAGGGCTAAACGTTCCTTTGAAGGATTGGCTCGATGTAGTTAAGCAGTCCAAAGGCTCACAGCGATATACGAGCCTCTATCCCCGTTTAATAGTAAATCTAGGAGTGCCTACCAAATATAACATTAGGAGAAAAAAGAAACATTGGATTCGTAGGCAACCAAAGGAGGTGACGCTTACAGCAAGTAGCTTTAGGATGCCTAAATAAGAAAGATGCCCGTGTAGCTTAAAGGATAAAGCCAGCTTCCCACTAAAGCTTATATGCGGGTTCAATTCCCGCCACGGGCATCCCTTTGGGGGCTTCGTCTAAGGCAGGACGAGACTCTCTAAAAGTCTTAACACGGGTTCAATTCCCGTAGCCCCCACTTTTGTCTTTTTTTAGACTAACACACCAACTAACCTTTGTCAATCGGATTAAGGGCTTTTTGGCGAATACACTAAAATCGAACAGAACCAGTCATATCTCTAGTGGGGAAGCCGGGCTATAGAGGAGTTGTTGGTGCTGGTTTTGCTACTGGCTGCACGGGCGACGTGGCTGTGAGGCAGGGGTTCAGACCATATTTCAGGGTAAAATTGCACAATTGCCTGTTTTGTTACTTCCAGTGTGACAATGCGCCAGAAGGTACAGCAAGGCTGGCTTAACAATCCACTGAGAGTTAATATAGATAAAAACCTTGCTGAGAATGCTAATATAGCTGAAAGGCTGCCCGGTTATCCTCAGATTTGCCTCTTGACAGTATTTCTCTGAGTTTGAAGACCACCAGCGGTTATTTCTTTATTGCCTTCTTGATCTTCTCAATTGTTTCTGGAGGGACTTGTTTCATGTTATGTGACTTCTCAGCATGCACTGCAATTATCGGCATAAGTTCATCCAGATTGTCGGTTTTTACCTCAAAGTTGCGCTTCATCCCTACGTCTTTGCACTTGAACGATGGCATTCTCGCACCTCCCATTATGCTCTATATGAAGTATAATTCTCCTTTGTATCGTTGTGAATCAACCGTCATTCGTGACTTCTTCACGATGAACAAAATGAGTTTCTGCGCAATCGATAGACAGCCTTTATCGACATTAGCTAGTGGCTTAGCATCGAGCAGTAGCCTAGCGTTATTTTTGAAGCCCCTCTATTCCACACCTGCCTAACCGCCTACCATGCATACGTCCTGACCAGAGCTTCCTGACTGCATCAGGACAGTCTCTCCACCACCTGAGTATTTCGTCAGCCTCAGCTTGAGTGATGACGCCATTCTGAACAGCCTGTTGAATTCTCAGTGTCACCCACCCCTCAACTCTCTCTTTTCTGGCCTCTTGAAGAGCTGCTGCTACCTTGGCGGGTGCTACACCCAGCTTTTCAGCCACCTTATTGACAAATTCTTTCCTTTCCTGGGAACCGCTGCCAAATTCATGTTGCATAAATCACCTCCTTTAGTTAGTCGCTCATCAGTGCAAATTAAGTTTAGCACAACAATATGAACCCAACATGAACTTGGGGTGAACGGTAGAAAAAGCATGGGAGAGGCCTTGATACCAAACTCAGGATGGGTCTTGGCCTGCATCAGTCACATTATAGGTCTGTGAGCTTCATATTTCATTTCATATTAAGCAAGTTTTGCTACAATTAGAACGTTGAAGTCTGATTAATGGAGGCAAAGACCTATGGATATGAAAATCAAAGACAAATTTATTGAACTGAGTAAAAAGTATTTCAACAATGCTGAGCTTCCGATTACCTTCTATTACAGCGACACTGAGGAACAGGCAGAACTGGTCAGGCCCGGTTCAGTGGCCCGGTGTGTAATAGGTGCACTGGTGGAGGTAAGAAATGGCCGTTCTTTTAGCTTTAACGCTGATTCAATTGGATGCTTCGGGGGCAGAAGGTATCTAGGCTTTGCCGAAAGAATGAGGCCTGATTTCGAGTATTTTCTCTCCTGTGGCATTCCGGGCAAAATGGAAGGCGAGCGATATAAGAAGTCCCCGGAACTGGTGAAGGAGATTATGAGGAACTGGCCTAACCTTAAAGCTCCGAGGCCTTTCGCTGTGTTCAAGAGATGGGATAACCTTTCCGAAGAAGATGACCCGGAAGTAGTCATTTTCTTCGCTCAACCCGATGTCCTTGCAGGTCTATTCACTCTGGCGAATTTCGACGAGTCGCAACCAGAGGGAGTAATCACGCCTATGGGTTCAGGTTGTTCTTCCATCGTGTCTTACCCGTACTTGGAGAAGGATTCACCGCATCCCAGGGCTGTCATCGGGATGTTTGACCCTTCAGCTCGACCTTACGTGGCGAAGGATACGCTTAGTTTTGCTGTACCCATGAGAAGATTTGTTACAATGATTGAGAATATGGAAGAGAGCTTCCTCATTACTGATACGTGGAAGAAGTTGCAGAAAAGGATAGCGGTCTCACCGACGAAACCAATGAGGAAACGATCAGGATCAGCTAGAGGTTGAAATGGAAATAATCCCAGGAATCCACCAGGTAGATGGTGTCAGGGGGGCTAATGCCTATTTAGTCATTGGTAAGGACGAGATGCTAGCTATCGACACGGGTATGCCCGGTAATGCAAAAAGGATAGCCGCTTATGTCGAAGGGCTGGGGAAGAACGTATCCAATATAAAATTTATCATATTGACACACGCTGATATAGACCACGCCGGTAGCGCGGCAGAACTGAAGAGAATGACCGGAGCAAGGCTAGCGATACATGCTGACGATGCCCCTATTCTCCGTGGTAAGCAGAGCTTTAAGGCCATGAGAGGACCCCTGGGCTTTATGTTCAAGCTGGCAATGAGTTTCATACGCTATCATCCAGCAGAACCTGATATTATTCTCGGTGCCGATTCCGAGATAGAAGGATTCAGGATTATCCATGTACCAGGGCATACTAATGGCAGTATCTGTGTCTATAGGCCTGGTACGGTTATCTTTGCCGGTGACGCACTTAGGAGTGATTCAAGTGGCAATCCCAAGCCTATTTTTTGGATAAGTTCGCTGGATAAAGCGAAGGCGAGAGCTTCATTGAGAGCGATTGCAACCTTGGATTTCGATACGCTTCTTACTGGTCATGGCGCCCCGGTTGTAGGCAACGCTTCCCAAAAAGTGAAGAACATGGTTGCACATCTAAGGTGAATCGAGACACCAGCCACTAGCCTCTTTCTATTAGCTACATGGGGTTATTCATGCCTTTCATAACGCTCCAGGTACTCTCTGTAATTAGCTAAGCCGGAGAGCACCACGGCTGCCTGGTGGGGCATGTGATAGCACATAAGGTTTTGCTGTCCCAGAGCATAGATGATCTTGGTCTCCTGGATGGCGTCAGCAAACATCTGCTCAGATGCCACAACAACAGGCTTTTGATATCTATCGGCCAGATTATTGAATCTTTCTAGGACACTGACTACCGCTGGGACCAGGTTATTTGCCCAGCGCTGTCTAGCAGCTTCATCGGCGGATACGGAGAGTCTTTCCAAACGCAAAGCAGGCATTATACTCATCATAATAACCCCATCCACTGATGGACAGCGCAACACTGTTTCAACAGCTTTGAAACTTGTGTCTGGCGAGCTGCCAGCCACCAGGTCAACCGGATTATCTCGACTCCACCAGGCAGGCATGAAACTATCCAGCTCCTTAATGGTCTCCTCAGGCAAGGAGACCACCTCAAGGCCCAGTTCGGCACAGGCATCGGCGGTGAGGACCCCCGCACCCCCGCCACCGGTCACTATGCCTACTCTAATGCCCCTGGGTAGAGGTTGCCGAAGAAAGGCTATACCGATGTTCAGCAAATCATCCAGATTCTTTGCTCTGACTATCCCGGACTGTTTGCATACGGCGTCGAAGACGGCATCCGACCCAGCGATAGACGCGGTGTGTGACATGGCAGCCTTGGCCCCGACTGACGTTCTTCCTGCCTTGACCATGACAATGGGCTTCTTTCGGCTGACCTCCCTGGCTACCCGGAAAAATCGTTTGCCATCCTTAAAACCTTCGGTGTAGCTCAAAATGACTTTGGTGTGAGGATCTTCCGCCAGGTACTCCAGATAGTCCTCGCTGTGGAGGTCGGCCTCATTACCGCTGCTTACACATATGCTGCAGCCGAAGCCCCGCAACATGATTTGGCGTGCTAAGACATCAACCACATTACCGCTTTGGGCGATAACGGCTATGGGGCCAGGTGGAACGAAGAAGGGTGGGAATTGAACATAGAGCTTCTCCCAGGGGTTCATTATCCCGTTGCAGTTTGGCCCCACCAGGACCATTCCCCCGCTACGGGCTACCTCGGTCAGCTCCTGTTCCAGCCGTGCTCCCCTCTCCCCAAGCTCGGCAAAGCCAGCAGTTATGACTATTCCCGCCCTTACCCCTCTTTTGACACATTCTTTGACCACCTGAACCACGTTCGTAGGCGGCACCACAATGACCGCCAGTTCAGGTATTTCCGGAATCGGCAATGCTTTTGTATACCTTGAGTCCCAGTATCTCGTCTTCCTTAGGGTTTACCGGATAGATTCTCCCCTTAAATCCACCATTTATCAGGTTATTTAGCATGGTGAACCCCCACTTTCTGGGGTCTTTGGAAGCGCCCAAAAGAGCTATGGAACGCGCATTAAACAGTGCGTGGAATTTTTCCCCAGTCATAGGCGGCTCACATTCTAAGGCGAAATCCAATCGTCAGTAATCTCAGTAGTAAATACCGGCAGGCATTTCCCTGAATATTATCATCTAACGGTGCTTACTTAAATGTATCGCAAAAACATCATAAAAACAATTAATACCAGCTCATACTTTGAGAGTCTAACAGAAGCACGGTTTGGCTCACCGCTGTGTGGGATGTTTGAAACACTTCATCGAAAAGTGATCCAACACCTCTCACATTTATTGGCCCTCCAGAGTGGCCCTCTCTTGACACTGGTGATTATATCTGAGCAAAATAAGAGGAGAAGTTCTGCGAAGGAGGTTGTTAAAATGCATGCAATAACAGCGGCTAATCTTCGGAATGCTCACGGCGGTGAATCAATGGCCCACATGCGTTACCTAAGTTGGGGTAATTTGGCAAAGAAAGAAGGATTCCCAAATGTTGCTCGCTTGTTCATAGCCATTGCCTCTGCGGAAACGGTTCATGCCAGCAACCATTTCCGCGAGCTGAAAGACCAATTCGGGGAATCACTTTGCGCTTCGATGGCTGTCTTTGGCTCGGGCAGCACGTCTCAGAATCTACAGGGAGGTATAAATGGAGAAACCTATGAGATTACTGAAATGTACCCCACCTATCTTGAGACGGCCAGGTTGCAGAAGGAGAAGGGTGCGGAGCTGAGCTTCCATTATGCCCTTGAAGGAGAGAAGACTCACCGTGCACTATTCCAGAAGGCCAAGGAGTCTCTCGATTCAGGAGCCAAAGATATGGATCTTGGTCCTGTGCGGGTATGCAGTGTTTGCGGGTGGACCCATGAAGGAGATATGCCTGAGAGGTGCCCCATATGTGGTGCGACCAAGAACAAAATTGACACCTTTGCTTAAAAGAGGAAAAGGGTCCATTTCACATGCAAAAGGGTTCCAATGAGAATAAAATCCTACTTAATCGCTGCAATCATCGTATGTGTGGCAATTATCATAGCAACTGCCGCTTTATTGAAGAATACAGCGTATTTTGCGCAAATCCTTCCTATTCTGGGTGGTGGGGCTGTTTGGGTTAATATTTTTAGGAGGTGTCAATATGCCGACTGTAAGAGCCTTTTTCACCAATATGTCAGTACCCATGCCTCTGGGAAAGAAGCTGAGACTAGTGTTTCGCAATAACTGGATAAAGATCTGGCGAAGACAGAACTGCTGTGGTCATCCAGGCGAGCCGGGGTGTTGTGAAGGATCGTCAGCGACGCATCACCACCATGGGAAAGAAAAAGAGGTCAAGTAGAAGATCTCTGAAATAGCAATCAGTGACGAATTTCTGGTAGTGGCAATCAAATATGTGGAAGTTGAACTACTTAACCTTCTCAATCTTTTAAAGTTTAACAGAAGCACGGTTTGGGTCACCGCTGTGTGGGATACTTGAAACACTTCATCTATCCGCAAAGAGAGATGTTGGTTGGGTTAGCGAAGATGAGCAAGGGAGAGCGTGAAGAGAATACGTGGTTTGGGCTGTATTTGTGGGGAAGGAAACGTATTAAAGGGAGAAATTAAACTGCTCTATTGAATAAATGAGTTTATGTGTTTGTGATGGTATAATACTAATAAGAATATGGCATTTAAGATGAACTAAGACGAGGAGTGTGAAGAGATGGAAAATGAAGAGAAGCTGGGGAGACTTTCAAATCGTTTTCGAAAGGCTCTTGAAAATGTAATAGCGCGTTGTAAAAAGGCTAATGTAGAGTACGCATGGGACAGTGGATTCCTAGAGGAATTTGCTTTAATCATATATGTACAAAAAGGGATGAGTAAGGAAAAGATTTTCTTGCTGAGTGCTGAAGATGCAAAAGAATTGTTGGATTCGGATTTTGAGAAGTACGTGTTTGTTGAAGGCTACCGTGATGCTATCTGTTGTTATGAGAAAGGCTGCGTGGAGGCGAGAGTTAAGTGTATTGGTCGGGTGGCTGACGCTGGCAAGGCAGCAGTTTTGAGCCGCATTATGGGGATGAAGCATAAGGAAGTTAAAAATAAAATAAAAGATGGAGTAGACGTTAGGCTGGAGTTAAATGAAGGTGGTGATAAAGGTGTAAGAATATCAATTGGTAACCCTAGCGAGACATTTGTAGCGATGACGGTTGTTATTGACAGAGAAGAAGCTATGTCGGTTAGAGTGGAGGGATTGCAAATAACCAACAATAAAGAAGCCGCTGAGCAGCTGGAGAGGGTCACAAATTCGCTTTTTTTTGAGTTGGGGAGAAAGCGCAGGGTAAACTTGTTTGTTAGCAGACAATATGAAGTCGAGAAATCAGCAGGGAAAGCGAAATGGAGGGTAAAGAAGGAGCGGGAGTCAAAGGTCAGTTTCCCGAAATTCGAATACGACAAAGAACCTATTGAGCTATATTGGCATGCTGTGAGTGCATATAAGATGCCATTACTGCAGTACTTGGCGTATTATCAAATACTAGAATATTACTTTCCGAAGTATTCGATGTTGGGGGCAAAAAGGGAAATAAGCAACTGTTTGAAAGACCCAAATTTCAATGTCGATGATGATAACGATATCACGAAAATAGTCACGTGCGTATCGGGAAAACTTGGGCGGTATGTAAGTGAAAATGAATTGCTGGGCGATACTCTTCGGGGATTCGTCTCTGAAGATGAACTGGTTTCAGAGGTAAATAGTGAGCCGCTTAAAGAATATTTCACAAAAAAGTATAAAATAGTATCGCAATTCAGGGTAAGTAAAGACAATAAAGATAAGGACATACGGGAACAGTTGGCTGATAGGATTTACGATATCAGGTGCAGAATTGTTCATACAAAGGAGGAGGATAAACGGGGAAGATTATTGCCCTTTACGAAAGAGGAGGGGTTTTTACGAGAGTTTGACTTGCCAATGGTTGAAAATCTTGCAAATAAAGTACTAATAGCAAATAGTAAGAAATTGTCGTTTCGATAAGATTCTGATATCTTATGGGGGAAAGGAGGCAAGCGGCCTCCGCCTTTTTCACGAGCTACATGGGGTACTAGGTAGCAAGTCCCGCCGCTTTCAGAATATCGGGAACCACCTCTTCCTTGCCAATGGCCATGACATGAACTCCATGGCACATGGATTCCTTTTTTATAGTGGCAATCATCCGACCCGCGATTTCTATGCCCTTATTGAGTGCCTCGCCTTTGGGGGCAGCCGCTAATTCATCAACCAGGTTTTGGGGCACAAAGACGCCCGGGACATTTTCGGTCATATACTTCGCCATCCTGGCTGAAACAAGCAGAATGATGCCGGCTAGTATCTTGACCGGGAATTGACGGGCATATTCCATGAACTTAGCAAATTTGTCCAGGTCATAAATGGCTTGAGTCTGAAAGAATTCGGCACCGGCTTCAATCTTCTTTTCAAACTTGATTAACTGAGGCTCAATCGGGTTTGCTTCAGGCGTGACTATGGCTCCGGCACAGAACTCCACAGTCCCATCGAGCGCATTTCCTCCCAGGTCTTTGCCCGATTCCATCTGCCGGATTGCCTTCAGCAATTGTGCTGAGTCCAGGTCAAAAACGCCCTTGGCCGCCTTATGGTCGCCTACTACAACAGCATCTCCAGTTAGACAGAGGACGTTTCTTATGCCTCTGGTGTATGCGAAGAGAAGCTCGGCTTGAAGGGCAAGGCGATTACGGTCGCGGCAAGTCACCTGTAATATAGGCTCGCCACCTCGCTCCTTGATGGCCAGACAGCCGCCAATGGAGGGAAAGCGCATTACGGAACTCTGGTGGTCAGTGACATTCAGCGCGTTTACCTTATCCTTGAGAAGGTCAATATGGTGGAGCATCTTCTCAATGTTTGTCCCTTTTGGGGGACCGATTTCGCTGGTTATCACAAATTTACCGGATTTGAGAACTTCCCTAAAACTCGGTGCCATAGCTCCTCCTTCAGGTAATCCTGATCATTCGCGGCCTGGGTGCCACGTTGTAATCTCTGGGGGAATGATACTTACGCATCAAATCAAGCCGGCCCTGTTCTTTTAGTCGCTGATATATGAGAGTCCAGGCACAATCTCTTTCCTTATCCACCTCACATTTGCCATTATTGGTGCCACCACACGGGCCGTTCAGCAAACCTTTGTGACAGGCCGTCAGGGGGCAGATGCCAGCAGTCTCTCCCAGGACGCACTGACCACATTGAGCACAAACCTCTTGAAAACAGCCCGGACCATCCTCGACGCCTATAAAAAGAGTGTCCAGGGCGGGAATGGCTGGTTTGTCAATATAAGTGCTCAGCTTATGCACTCCTAAAGCACAGCTCATGACCAGAATACAGGTAGCATTCTGAAGGGCTCCATTATTTTGTTTGATAGCTACTTCGGTCATCTCGTCACAGGCGGTAGGGATAACTATCCAGCCGGTGACCAGCTTGCCCAGTTTTTGTAGCTGCTCCCTCATTGCCAGGACCTCTTCCCTCCCGCCAGTTTTAGTCATTGTGGCGCATGTGCCACAACCAGCAATATATACTCGGTCAAGCCCCTCTAACTGCTGCTTGATTTCCTCAAAAGGCTTCTGCTTGGTAATAGATTTCATGTCTAACCTCCCACAAATAAAAAAGTCAAAAGTTAAAAATCAAAATGACAAATCAAAAATAAAAATGCGAACTTGAGATTCCAAGTCATTGCGAGCGAAGCGAAGCAATCCCAGCATCAACCTTCGAGATTGCGGAGCTTGTTCCGAGCGTGAGCGAGGAATCTCATCGAGTTTGCTTCGGCTTCGCCTCGCAACCGCTAACGCTCCTCGCAATGACACCCGGTGAATGCTTACTTTTCTAGGTCGCATCTTAAGCAACGCTTAGCCTCCTGTTTCGCCTTGTCTTCAGAAAAGCCCAGTTCTATCTCTTTAAAGCTACCTTTCCTCTCTTGGAGAGGGAGATGAGGTATTTCTGGCCTGAGTTTTGGTTCCCAGCTTTCTTCCTCCGAGATTGCTTCGTCGCTAACACTCCTCGCAATGACAGGAGGGATAACACTGGGCTTCAGGTCATACATCTCGACCCGTGAGGTATCGCCCCGGAGATATTTGTCTATGGCGGTAGCTCCTCTCCGGCCAGCCGCAATAGCTTCTATAACCATGCCTGGTCCGGAGACAAAATCCCCCCCGGCAAAGACCCCGGGAACATTGGTGACCAATCTATTATCATCAACCACCAGCCTCTCCCATCGAGTACGCTCTAAAGCGCTATCCGGAGGTAAAAACGACAGGTCTGGAGCCTGCCCCACAGCAGCAATGACGGTATCCGCTGGAGCAAAAAACTCTGAGCCAGGAACGAGAATTGGGCGACGGCGTCCACCGGCATCGGGCTCACCCAGCTTCATGTGGACACACTGTAAACCGTTCACTTTCCAGTCGTTGCTTACTATGCGGGTGGGGCTGACGAGAAAATTAACCTGGACGCCTTCAGCCAGAGCTTCATCATACTCAACCTCAGTTACTGGCATCTCTTCCCGCGACCGACGGTAAAAGATGCTCACTTCACCAGCACCAAGGCGAAGGGCTGTGCGAGAGGAGTCCAGGGCCACATTGCCACCCCCGATAACAGCGACACTGTGTCCAATCTTAACAGGCTTGCCAACCTTTACATCTCTGAGAAATCTCAAACCATAGTAGAAACCTTCAATGTCCTCTAATTCTCCGGGTATGCCAATGTTCTGGCTCCTTTGCGCCCCGGCAGCGATAAAAACAGCTTTAAAGCCGCTGTTTCTGATATTCTCTATGGTGAAATTTGCGTTGACTGGTGCATTGTATTTTATTTCCACTCCCCGCTTGGCGATATAATCTATCTCCTTTCCAATAACTTCCCGCGGCAAGCGAAAGTCAGGTATAGCTACCGAGAGCATGCCTCCGCCTATAGGGAGTGCTTCGAAGACCGTGACAGGATAGCCCATCTGGGCTAAGAAGTAGGCACAGGACAGCCCGGTAGGTCCTGCCCCTACCACCGCTACTTTTTGGCTATGGGTCTGAGGGAAGGGTTGTGGTTCAGGTAATTCATTAATGTGGTCAAAATACCAGTCGGCGGCAAAGCGCTTAAGCGCTCTGATTGCTACAGGATCGTCGAGTTCCCCACGGCGGCACCTTCCTTCACAAGGGTGATGGCAGATGCGGCCGCAAATAGCAGGGAAGGGATTACGCTCCCTGATGGTGGTGATTGCCTCCAGATACTCACCGGCGGCAATTTGAGCCACATATTTAGGAATATTGATGCCCACCGGACAGGTATGCTGACACGGTGATATCATGAGGGCATCACAGACGGCGGCTGCGCACCTCTTTTCTTTTATGTGAGTTTCATACTCATCTTTGAAGTAGTTGAGGGTGGTAAGCACGGGGTTGGGACAGGTTTGCCCCAGACCGCAAAGTGAGCATTCCTTAACTGTATTAGCTATGTTAAGCAAGGTACCCAAGTCGTCTTCACGCCCTTTGCCCTGAGTGATTCTAGTCAATATTTCTAGCATTTGTTTGGTTCCCAGGCGGCAAGGGACACACTTTCCACAGGACTCTGTCTGAGTGAAGCTCAAGAAATACCTGGCTACATCCACCATACAGGTGGTCTCGTCCAGCACCACCATGCCGCCGGAGCCCATAATGGAGCCTAATTGAGCCAATGTTTCGTATTCCACGGAGGAGTCGAGAAACCGGGCAGGGATGCAACCACCCGAAGGGCCACCCGTCTGCACAGCCTTAAACCGCTTGCCCCGGGGGATACCACCCCCGATATCAAAGATGATGGTGGATATAGGAGTACCCATAGGCACCTCTACCAATCCACTGTTGGCAATCTTCCCGGTGAGGGCAAAGACAGCCGTCCCCTTGCTCTTTTCTGTACCTATGCTGGCAAACCAATCAGCCCCTCGGTCAATGATGATGGGAATGGAAGCCAGACTCTTTACATTATTGATGTTGGTGGGCTTCCCTTCCAGACCTGATTGGGCGGGAAATGGAGGGCGGGGACGGGGCATGCCCCGTCGGCTCTCAATAGAAGCCATTAGAGCTGTTTCCTCACCACAAACAAAAGCCCCGGCACCTTCTTTGATGTGCACCACAAAAGCAAAGCCTGAGCCGAGAATATCTTTACCCAAAAAGCCCCTCTGTTGGGCATGCTCTACGGCAGTGTGAACTCGCTTTACTGCTAAGGGGTACTCGGCACGGACATAGATGTAGCCCTCGTTGGCACCTATGGCATATCCAGCAATCGTCAGCCCTTCGATAACAGCGTGGGGGTCTGCTTCCAGGATGGAGCGGTCCATAAAAGCACCAGGGTCGCCTTCATCGGCATTGCAGATGACATATTTCTTATCTCCGGGAGTGCTGCGGCAAAATTCCCATTTGCGACCGGTGGGAAAACCGGCGCCACCCCGCCCGCGGAGGCCGGATTTCTTAACCTCCTCAATAACCTGCTCGGGAGTCATCAAAAGAGCCTTTCTCAGCGCCCGATAACCGCCACGAGCAATATAATGCTCGATTTTTTCAGGGTTGATATGCCCGCAGTTACGCAGGATGACACGCTGCTGTCTTTTATAGAAGTTTATCTCTGAATAGTGTGGCACAGCTTCGCCAGTTACCGGGTCATGATAGAAAAGACGCTCCACTGGCTTGCCATCTCGAAGGTGAGAACTGACAATTTCTGGAGCATCCTCAGCTTGAACATGGGTGTAGAAAATACCTTCAGGTTCAACAACTACATTGGGACCCTGCTCGCAGAAACCGTGACAACCGGTGAAATCCACCTCAGCATGGCTTAACCCCTGCCGGCTTATTTCCTCCTTAAGCACCTCGTAGACAGCGTCAGAGCCGCTGGAGATACATCCTGTTCCCTGACAGACGAAGATAGTACAATGGTCTTTCATACTATCCTCCACCCTCCCGCTTCTTAAACAACTGCTCCACCTTCTTGGGGTTCATGTGACCGTGGACATGGTCAGCGACGACTATATTGGGGGCCAGGGCACAAACGCCGATGCAGGCTACAGTTTCCAGTGTATATTCCATATCAGGAGTAGTCTCACCCTCTTCCAAATCTAGGCGCCGCTTAACTAATTTCAATATCGTCTTTCCCCCCCGCACATGGCAGGCAGTTCCCCGGCATACTCTGACAACCTTTTTGCCCCGTGGCTGTGTATAGAGCTGGGTATAAAAACTAATAACCCCTTGTACCTGACTGGGGAAAAGCCCCAAGCTTCTGGCTATAAGCGATATAGACTGAGAAGGGATATACCCGAACTCACTTTGGATTTTTTGCAGCAGCGGTATCAGCGCCCACTTCTGCTGACTATATTCAGAAACAATGGCATTGATTCGTGCCAGGTCAACCCCTCTGGTTATCTCTTCTTTATCCATGTTCACTCACTCCTTAACTTTGCTCGGGACAAGTCTAAACAATGCCTTACGAAACTCTAAATCCTAATTTCTAAACTCTAAACAAATCCAAAATTCCAAATTTAAATACCAAAACTCTTTTTGTTCTAGATTTCGGTCATTAGTTCTTTAATATTGTTTAGCATTTCGTATTTAGTG
>JBEKTM010000029.1:0-15102 GCA_049516035.1 Dehalococcoidia bacterium | reverse complement strand
GCTACAATTAGAAAGCTCTTGGGGTTAAAGGCCGAATTAAAATGGCCCAATGATGTCTTGATTGAGGGCAGGAAAGTGTGCGGCATACTGGCGGAAATAGATGCTGAAACGGATGTTATAAACTTTGTGAACGTTGGGATAGGCATAAACGCCAATACCTCCATTCCCCAGTTTGAAAAAACGGCGACCTCCCTAAAGGATGTGTTAGGAAGAGAGATCTCCAGAAAGGAATTTTTGCGCGCACTGCTAGTGGAAATAGAGCGATGGCGACCTCTGTTAATGAAAGCAGATTTACTCGAGGAGTGGAAAAAACTTTCTACAACATTGAAGAAGGATGTCAGAATAATGAGTCTAGGTGAGGAAGTATTAGGACAGGCTATAGATATTGATGCCACTGGAGCGCTCATATTAAAAGGCAAAGACGGCTCTTTAAGAACCGTTCTTGTCGGCGATTGCATCCATTTATTTTAGAAGGAGAACTTAAATGAAGGACAGATCTCCCCCATTTATGCCCACGAAATATTCGATTTCACGGAATCTAGAGTCTTGATTTGTTCACCGGTAAGTAACTAAACAGGGATTACAAACTTAGAACCGGAAAGGAGATGAAATAGAAATGGCAGTAGCAGTATGGGAAAGATATAAAGTAGAAAGGTACAATTTTTATGCTTGGCGACACGCCTTGAGCGTGCCTAAGAAATTAGCCCTAGCTCTAGCTTGGGCAGGTATCGTGGGACTCTTAGCTCAAGCAAAGATCTATCTTCCCTGGACTCCCGTGCCAATCACTTGCCAGACCTTTGGAGCTTTATTAGGTGGCGTTCTTTTGGGGGCGTGGTGGGGAGGTATAAGTTTAGCCATTTATGCTGCTCTTGGCGCTGTTGGGCTTCCCTGGTTTGCAGGTTGGCACAGCGGTATCCCAATTGGCTCAGCTGGACTTCCTACCGGGGGTTATATTATGGGCTTTATCCTAGCCGCCTTACTCTTAGGTCACTTTGCCGATAAATATGTGAGGTCCAGAAGCTTTTTCACCATGTTGGGCCTAATGCTTTTGGCTAACTACGGTATGATTTATCCTTTGGGATTGCTGCAGCTACACTTTTGCTTCCCTGAAGCGAGTTTTTCTCAGCTCCTGGCCATGGGCCTAACACCGTTTATAGCTGGTGATATAATTAAAGCTATCATTGCCGCTGGAATAGCAAGAGGAATAACGCCCAAAGAGGCTTACAATGGCGAAGTGGATAAGGGCAAGTGGGCAACTTGGCCTGTCCCTTGAACATTCGTCTTCACTACCTTCACTGCATATCGAGATCTCGGAGTCTCGGTTGCAGTAAGAGATTTGCAGCTAATGTGGGGAGGGATTGAGGTATTGCATTCCGATGTCGCCTTCCCCACACTTTGATGCTTAGCAGGCTCTTTTGTTACACTGTGCATCAATAGTCAAGGCTTGATACAGTGGAACAGCAAATACTGAACTTTATCTACCACATCTACCAGACCATCGGCTGGCCTGGGGTGGTTTTGTTAATGGCAATAGAGAGCGCCTGCATTCCTTTGCCCAGTGAAATAATTATGCCCCTCGCAGGTTGGATGTTAATTGCCAACAGGGGATTGGGTATAGGATACCTCGCTCTGGCAGGATTGGCCGGTGCTATTGGTAACCTTATCGGCTCACTCATTGCCTACTGGATAGGGTATCACGGCGGTGTCCCCCTTCTAAAACGCTATGGTAAGTACATCCTCATCTCAAATCATGACATTGAGCGGGCTAGCTTTTGGTTTGACAGATACGGCGAATGGATAGTATTTCTCTCACGGCTGGTACCAGTGGTGCGAACTTTTATCAGTCTCCCTGCGGGCATAGCCCGAATGAAGATGGGCAGGTTTGTGCTCTACTCCTTCGCGGGCTCTTTTCCCTGGTCTTTCGCCCTAGCTTACGGTGGCTATATTCTGGGACAGAATTGGGAAAGAATCCGCGAGATGATACGTCCCTTTGATATACCTATCCTAGGCATTTTCTTAGCACTTGTCATATTCTTCGTCGTGTGGCGACTCCGGCGACTCCGAGGTTCCACCCCACAGAATCTGGAAACAAATGATTCGAAGAATCCTAAAAACAAGAGAGACACCGACATTTGATTCCGCGGAAGTACTGTGAAGTAATAACTAGAGGCATAGGCCCTGATACTTCGAAGGATCATGATTTCAGTAATGTAATTACTAAATTGTAATTTAGGAACAGGTAATCTCTAAGGCACGAATCCATGTTATAATAAAAAAGTGCGTGTCGCTATCGTCGGTTTAGGGTTAATCGGCGGCTCAATCGGGTTAGCTTTAAGGCAAGGGAAAAAATCCAAGTGGGAAATAGTCGGCTATAGCCGTCGTCGGGAAACTGTAGCCAATGCCCTAAGTTTAGGCGCTATTGAGCGAGGCGAAACCAACTTAAGGGATGCTGTAAAACAAGCTGATTTGGTCATTATCGCCACACCGGTTCTCACAATAAAGGAAATGTTCTCCCAGATAGCTCCCCATCTTCCCTCTGGTTGCATTGTCACCGATACCGCCAGCACGAAAGTTCAGGTCATGAAATGGGCCAAGGAAATACTGCCGCCAACGATAGATTTCATTGGCGGACACCCCATGGCCGGCAGGGAGACTTACGGCATCCAGGCAGCTAAAACCGAATTATTTCGGGGGTGCACTTATTGTCTCACCCCATCGGAGAAAGCTTCATCAAAATCGATAGATACGGTGATAGGCATGGTTAAGAAACTGGGAGCCAGACCTCTTTTCATTGATGCTCAAGAGCATGACAATCTGGTGGCTGGCATTAGTCATCTACCTATGTTGCTTTCGGCGGTTCTGGTATCGCTAACCACCAAGAACCCTTCCTGGTCTAAAATGTCCAAGCTGGCGGCCTCTGGCTACCATGACCTTACTCGCCTGGCTTCAGGAAGCCCTGAGGTAAATTCTCATATCTGCCTTAGCAACCAAGAAGCCCTAGTTGACTGGATAGATAAATTCAGCCAGGAATTGGAGAGGTATCGCCAATTGGTGGCTAGGGGAGACAAACGGCTGGAACAAGCTTTAACCGAGGCTAACAAAGCAAGACAAGAATGGCTAAACAATTTATCGGCTTAAGTTCGTCTTCACCGAGAGCAGAAACAAGGACCATCAAACCTTGTCCCAGATTGGAAGGGGAGGTAGTTCTACCCGGTGATAAGTCTATTTCCCACCGGGCTGTCATCCTGAATAGCTTAGCCAAAGGCGAGGCCGAGATTTACAATTTTGCTCCGGGAGGAGATTGCCTGTCCACAGTTAGGTGTCTCAAAGCCCTGGGGGTGAAAATCGGCAGAAAAGGGTCGCGTGACTCACCTACATTACTAGTCTCAGGAACTAGCGCAGATGGTCTTAGGGAGGCCAGCGATGTGCTTGATGCCCAGAATAGCGCTACCACGATGCGCCTTCTCGGAGGTCTTCTGGCCAGCCAGCCTTTCTTATCTATTATTACCGGAGATGCCTCTCTTCGTAATCGCCCCATGGGCAGGTTGATTGAGCCACTGAGGTTGATGGGCGCTGAGGTCTGGGGAAGGGGACGAGATTCCTTTGCTCCTCTGGTCATTAAGGGGAAAAAGTTACGGGGCATAGATTTTACTTTGCCTGTTCCCAGTGCTCAGATTAAGTCAGCCATTCTACTAGCCGGCCTTTTTGCTCGCGGCAACACTGTCTTGCACCAAAAAATCCTTTCCCGGGACCATACAGAAAGGATGCTTAGACAGATGGGAGCCAGTTTGGAAAGCCAGGGAAATTCGATTTCCTTGCTGCCTTTGAGCAACCCCCTAATTCCCATCAACCTACGTATCCCGGGCGACATCAGCTCAGCAGCTTACTTTCTAGTCGCCGCAGCTATTCACCCTGACGCCAAGATAGTCATAAGGGGTTGTGGAATCAATCCCACACGAACAGGAATTATCGACATTCTTCTAGCTATGGGGGCCAATTTAAAAATAGAAAATGAGCGACTGGAGGCTGGTGAACCTTTAGCCGATATTGTGGTAGAATCTAGTAAATTAACGGGGATAGAGGTTGGTGGCGATATTATCCCTCGTCTCATTGACGAGATTCCCGTGTTAGCCGTAGCTGGCTGTGTTGCTAAGGGAAAAACTGTAATCAAGGATGCTGGGGAACTGAGGGTGAAGGAATCAGACAGGATTGCTACTGTGGCAAGCGAGCTTTCTCGCTTAGGTGCTAAAATTGAACCTTTGCCGGATGGCATGGTCATCCATGGTGGTAGACCCTTGTCCGGCACAGAAGTTGACAGCCATCTTGACCACCGGTTGGCGATGAGCCTGGCAATAGCTGGTTTGGTAGCCAAAGGAGAAACAACAATCAAGCATGCCCAAGTAGCGCAGGTATCATATCCAGCCTTCTGGCAAACTTTGCAGCAAGCACTAAATACTAAACAACATTAAAGCATTATAGTTAGGAGGGCAATATGTGCACAGAATTGGTTCATGTCGGTTTTGGTAATGTTATCGCTGTAAATAGGGCGATTGCTTTCCTTTCCATAGACCAGCAACCAATCAAACGACTCCTTCGGGAAGTGAGAGAAAAGGGGCTTCTAATTGACGCCACTCACGGCAGGAAAGCCAAGACCGCTGTTCTTTTTGATACCGGTCACATGATGCTGGCTGCTGTGACAGCAGATACCATTGCTCATAGATTAGCCACTGCATCCATGCCATCCGAGGAAAAAGTTGAACTGGGAAGTGTCTAATCGAAACCTTGAGCCGAAGCTTCGAACGAAGCGAAGAGGCGCCAGAAGCTCTCAATCCCTACTTATCGTCCTTTCCGGACCTTCAGGAGTAGGCAAGGACGCTGTGCTGGCCAGGATGAGAAAGGCAGGACGCCCCTTTCACTATGTCGTTACCGCTACCACACGTCCTAAGCGTGCCAGGGAGAAGAATGGAGTGAATTATCACTTCCTCTCCCAGAAAGAATTTCAACAAATGATAGATAAACATCAATTCCTGGAGTGGGCCAACGTCTATGGTAACTATTATGGTGTACCCAAAGACGAAATAACTTCGGCTTTGGCCAAAGGGCTAGATACAATAGTCAAAGTAGATGTTCAGGGTGCCTCTACTATCAAGAAAATCCTGCCCCGAGCAGTATTTATTTTCCTCACGCCTTCTTCGTTGGAAGAACTAGAAAAAAGGTTGAGGAGGCGACACAGCGAGTCTTCAGAAGATTTAGCCCTGAGGTTGGAAAAGGCTGAAAAGGAAATGAAAAGCCTACCGCTTTTCGATTATGTGATAACAAGCCGCCAAAATAAGCTCGATGAAGTTGTATCGCAGATAGACTCCATTATCATTGCCGAAAAATGCCGTGTGAAACCCCGCGCTGTGAAAACCTAGTTTCCCGGTTACCTAAGGGATTGCCCGCATTTTTGACAATATCCCCACTTCACTTCTACAATAAGTTCCACTATGAATTTGGCAGGGCAACTCTATAAGTTGCAGCAGCTTGACCTAGAGCTTCAGAAGAAGCAACAAGAGCTAAACGAGGTTGAAAATCAGTTAAGCGACAATAAGGCTTTGGTCGCCGCCGAATCCAAACTTACCTCACAAAAAGAACAACTCGAAGACGCAAAGAAAAAGCAAAAGAGTTCTGAATGGGAATTGGGAGATCTTCAAGAGAAAATCAGGCAAATTGATAGCAAACTCTACAGCGGCAAAACCAAGGATCCTAAGGAACTGGTTAATCTTGAGAAGGAAGTCAAAGGCCTGAAGAGCCAGATTAGGACGAAAGAAGATGACCTCTTAGAATTAATGAGCCAGGTAGAAGAGGAAGAAACTAAAGTAAAAACTACTGCCGAAGAGATTGAGCACTTGAAGCGAGAATGGGAACAGAGGCAAGAAATTTTTAAGCCCAAGAAAAGCGAACTTAAAACCGTGCTTGTTGAACTCAAAGAGGACCGTGATGAGCTAGCGCAGCACATTGATTCTGAAGCATGCAACATGTATGAGCGCATCAGGCTGACATGGGGACAGGCTGTAGCCAAGGTGGAGAGAGGAAGATGCCTGGGATGCCACATCTCTGTACCTACAAGTCAATGGCAGAAAGCCAAAGCTGGTGATTTAATTCAATGCAATAACTGCAGCAGGATACTATACCTGGAGTAGTTCATACAAAATCGTGTTAGCATTAAATCACTTCCAGCCACTTCCACCAGACGGTCAAATCTACTGTAGGTGAAGAAAGCTTTCCCCATTGACAACTTCAAGATAAGGGGCATAATCTATATGCCGGTCCAGAGATGCCAAAAAGATGACCGTCGAAAGTTGGAGTAGGGATTTTGGCAGGAAGATGGGACAGGGATTCGACAAGTACAAATAAAGGAGGACTCAGTTCATGGCTGGCATTATTTCATACGGTGCCTATATACCATTATGGCGGCTCTCCAGAGATGCTATCGCCAAGGCTTGGGAAAGTGCCTCAACTGGGGGTGAAAGAAGTGTCGCCAACAACGACGAAGACACTATCACCATGGCAAGTGAGGCTGCAATTGACTGTTTAGTTGACTTAAAACGGGAGAAGGTAGATGGCCTATATTTTGCCTCCACTACCGCGCCCTATAAGGAGAAGGAATGTTCTACCTTGGTGGCCATGGCTGCCGACTTAAGACCGGAAATTATCACCGCTGACTTCGGCAACAGCTTGAGGGCAGCGACGGAGGCATTCAGGGCTGCGTTAGATGCCGTAGTCAGCGGCTCTGCTAGCCAAGTCTTAGTGACTGCCTCTGATTGCCGCATAGGTTATCCTCGGTCAAACTACGAACAGACCTTTGGTGATGCTGCAGCAGCTTTGCTAATTAGCAATACTGCCAAACCCGCCGTCATAGTAGAAGGCAGTCATTCCCTGTCCAACGAACTATACGACGTGTGGAGACTAGACAAAGATAACTATGTCCAATCCTGGGAAGACCGTTTCATCATCGAGCATGGCTACACAGAGAATATGGAGAAGGCAATTTCAGGCTTACTGAAGAAGAAAGCTGTCTCTGTCAAGGATATCACCAAAGCCGTGCTTTATGCTCCTACCTTAAGAGCGCAGCAAGGGCTGGCGCGTCGCTTAGGATTCGACGTTAAGACGCAGCTCCAAGACCTGCTTATCAACAATGTGGGCGTTACTGGGTGTGCACACGCTTTACTTATGCTTGTAGCTGCCCTAGAAGAAGCTAAGGCTGGTGACAAAATCCTGGTGGCTAGCTATGGTAGTGGCTGTGACGCCCTCCTACTCAGCGTGACGAAAGAAATTGAAAAGGTCAAGGGTAACAGGAGAGGAGTGAAAGGATATTTGAACTCCAAGAGACCCCTCTCCAGCTATGCAAGATACCTCAGCTATAGAGGACTGTTAGAGCCGCAACCTGGGGAACCGTTCAGGCTCTTTCCGGCAGCGACCACCAGCTGGAGGGAGCGCAACTGGGCCATTCGCATGCACGGCAGCCAGTGCAAAAATTGCGGTACCGTCACTTTTCCTATAGAAAGGGTTTGCTATAACTGTCGAAGCAAGGATAATTTTGAGGAAGTCAGGCTCTCGGATAGAAAAGCTAAGGTGTTTACTTTTACCTTAGACAACCTGGCTGGCAGAAGTGACGATCCCACAATACCACAGATAGCGATAGAGTTTGACTACCAAAATGCTAGAGCTTATTTTCCCATGACGGACTGTGACCCCGGTGAGGTGAAGGTGGATATGCTAGTAGAGATGACTTTTAGGAAGCTCTATGAAGGTGCGGGTATGTACAACTATTTTTGGAAATGCCGACCCTTAAGGTGATATATCAAGATGAAAGGATGAGCCATGGAAAAGAAAAAATGGGAAAAGGTGCCAGGGTTTGATTTCAAAGATATCCTCTACGAAAAGAGGCCCGGGGTAGCCAGGGTAACTATAAACAGACCCGAGGCATATAACGCTTTTACTACCTCCACTCAGGACGAATTGCTAAAAGCTTTTGAGGATATAGCAAACGATGCTGCTGTAGGTGCGGTGGTGTTTACTGGTGCCGGCAACAAAGCGTTTTGTACCGGCGGTGATGCCAAGGAGGCAAAAGCCGGCTATCGGAAAGGAATGCTGGAAAAGGATTTAATGGTCAAAACTCTGATACGGGAGATGCCCAAGCCAGTTATTGCCGCAGTGAACGGTTATGCCATAGGAGGGGGGCAAGTCTATCAGCAGCTTTGTGACCTCTCCATAGCTTCAGAAAATGCCGTCTTTGGCCAGGTCGGCCCCTTAGTGGGAAGTTTTGACCCCGGTGTCGGCATTATTGATTTGATGACAGTAGTGGGAGAAAAGAAAGCCAAGGAAATTTGGTATCTCTGCCGCCGGTATACTGCCCAAGAAGCCTTGGAGATGGGACTGGTGAACAAAGTAGTACCAGCAGATAAGTTGGAAGAAGAGGTAGACAAATGGTGCGACGAGATATTGGAGAAAAGTCCTGGAGCTATAGCCGGCATCAAAGCGTGTTTCAACGCCGCCACTACCTATATGCGGGGCATAGAGGCAGTTTCGGCTCAGTACCTCTGGAAATATTACGCTTCGGAGGAAGCTGAACATTGGAAGAACGCATTTTGGCAGAAACAGAAGCCAGATTGGCAAAAATTTAGGAGAAAGGAAATATTTCCCGAAGTTTACGAGGGTGAGGAAAAGGGAGGGTCGTGAGCTAATAACCAAGGGAGGGTAGATAAATGGAGAGTATTAAGGATAAAGTTGCCATTATTGGTATGGGCTGCACTAAATTTGGCGAGAGGTGGGATGCTGGACTCGATGACCTGGTTATAGAAGCTGCCTATGAAGCTTACGAAGATGCCGGGATCGACCCCAAGGATATTCAGGCTTGCTGGTATGGAAGTGTCACCCAGCCAGTGGTCGGCATTGGCTGCACCAATCTGGCGGGACCATTAAAACTACACGGCATACCTATGAGCCGAGTGGAGAATTGGTGCACCACTGGGCATGAAGCCCTAAGGAATGCCTGCTTTGGTGTTGCTTGCGGTATGTATGATTTAGTTTTGGCACTGGGTGTGGAGAAGCTCAAGGATACCGGCTTCCCCGGCCTGGGAACCGGACGAGGCATGAGCACAGTATTGGAGGCACGTCGCACTGCGCCAGGCTCGTTTGGCATGATCGCCACTCGATATTTCTATACTTACGGACTGAGCCCCGAAGAAGGTAAACGCATCATTGGCAAGATTGCAGTTAAGAACCATTACAATGGCAGCCTTTGCCCCAAGGCTCATTTCCGCAACCGCGTAACTCTGGAACAGGTAACAAGTGCTCCTATTATCGCTTGGCCACTGGGCCTTTTTGATTGCTGTGGCAACAGTGACGGCAGTGCCGCAGCCCTCCTGGTTCCCGCCAGTCAGGCTAGAAAATACAGAGATGACCCTATTTATATAAAGGGCTTAGGTGCGGCTCATTCCGCTCTCCTTCCCCAGAACCGCCCGGCTTTCGATTGGCTTCACTTCGAGGAGGTCATAAATTCGTCCCATCAAGCTTACCAGCAGGCTGGGGTAAAGAATCCCCGAGAGCAAATCGACATTGCTGAAGTTCACGATTGCTTTACCAGCACGGAGTTGCTTCTTTACGAACTCCTTGGCTTTAGCCCGGAGGGCAAATCCAGGGAGGATATCGATTCTGGCTTCTTTGAGCTCGGCGGCGGCTTACCTGTAAATACCGATGGCGGATTGAAATGCTTTGGACATCCGGTAGGTGCTAGCGGCCTCAGGATGACCTACGAAGTTTACAAACAACTCCAGGGCAAGGCTCAATCACCTGAGCGTCAACTAAAGGATGCCCAGCTTGGCATATCACAAACCTTCGGTGGTCCCCCTCAAGTAGCCGCCGTAGCAGTTCTGGGCAAAGAGCTAGGCTATCCTTAATAATTCCTTCGAGATTGCTTCGTCGCTACGCTCCTCGCAAAGACAAAAGAATAGGAAGAGAAGCTATATTTTCCGGCCCGGTTTGGTCGAAGGAAGGAGTTGTGCTAAAATTTCTTCGCTAGAGGAAAATGCCTATTTATGAGTATTGGTGTGATTCCTGCCGCCGAATTGTTAGTTCATATCGGCAGAATTCCTCTGTGCCTCCACCACCTTGTCCTCGCTGCGGCAACAGCAAGCTCAAGCGGATATTCTCCACTTTTTCTGTACAGAAAACATACAGGGATGTTTATGAAGATATCCTTTCCGACCGTGAGCTGACCCAGGGTATGATGCGCGATGACCCCCGAGCAATAGCCGAATGGAACAAGAGAATGAGTAGCGGCGAAAAATCCCCTCCGGAATACGAGGAAATAACCGAGAAAATGGAGAATGGTGAATGGCCCGTTACTCAGATAGAAGCAAAAAGAAAAGAATTTTCTGGACAAGGGAAAAACGATCCTGAGAGTGATTGAACGAGAAGGTGTCCCATGCCCATTTATGAATTCATCTGTCAGAACTGTCACAGAAGATTGTCTTTTTTGGTAAGGGATACTTCGGCTCCCTTTGCTCCAAAATGCTCATCCTGTGGCAATACCAAGTTGTCTCGCGTCATTTCCGGCTTTGCCTACCATAAGTCGTTGAAGATGATATGGGAAGAGAGTGGCGAGCCTACAATGCACCCTAGTGACGATTATTACAAAGACCCCCGGAATATCGGTCGCTGGGTGGAAAAGAAATTCCAGGACATGGGACAGGAGTTACCGTCCCAGATTCAGGAGAAGATACAAGCAGCCAGGGAAGGCGTGTTACCTGAGCCGCTGAAGGACCTAGAAAGTGCCTCACCAACCTCTACGTATGATTGATGCCAATCTAAACCGCTCCAGTGAAGGCTTGCGGGTTCTGGAAGATGTCGCGCGCTTTCTTCTCAACGATGCCGAACTGAGTCAGCGGTTAAAGTCTCTGCGTCATGGCTTGGCCCAGGAGACAAAATCACTGAGTGTAGGCCTCTTGTCTAACAGAGATTCCGAACACGATGTTGGTCACCCCTACTCGAAGGACAAGAAACTAACTATGAAAGCAACCTCGTTGCGGAGCTTGCTGGATTTAGTTACCGCCAATGCTAAAAGGGTGGAGGAGTCTCTTCGCGTGGTAGAGGAGCTAGCTAAATTGCCAGAGCTAAGTCCAATGCTAAATTCAGCCAGCTTTGAACAGTCAAGGTTTGCCCTTTATACCTTAGAGCGAGATTTGATTTCCCAAATATCACGCCGGGACAAAATAGAAAAGCTGTCCGGGCTTTACGTTATTCTGGATAGGCAATTTCTGGCTGGCAGGGATGAGCTGGACATTGCTGGCCAGATTATTGAGGGAGGCGCCAGGGTAATCCAGCTTCGCGACAAGCAGAGCAAAAAGAGGGAATTGCTACTTGTAGCGCAAAAACTCCAGAAACTCTGTAGTCAAGAGGGTATTCTATTTATAATAAATGATTATCTCGACTTAGCTATGGCTGTTGATGCCGATGGACTTCACATTGGGCAAGAAGATCTGCCCCTGCCTGTAGTCCGCAGGGAATTGCCCATAGACAAAATAGTTGGCTGTTCCGTCACCACGGTATCCCAGGCTACAAAAGCTCAAAATGAAGGAGCGGATTACATTGCCGTGGGCTCCGTATTTCCCACGACAACGAAAACGGAAGCTACTGTAGTGGGAGTGGATATGCTCAAAGAACTCAAGCGAACGGTGTCCACACCTTTAGTAGCCATTGGCGGCATAAACCAGAATAATATCGGTGAAGTGGTGGCTGCTGGCGCTGATGCCATAGCCGTGATCAGCGCTGTCTTGGGCGAGAAAGATGTTAGGGGAGCTGTACAGAAATTGGTCGCAAAAATGGATTTGGTGAAAGAGAAATGTCAAAACCAGTAGAAGATTTGGAAAATATCGCTGCGAAGCTTCGTCCCTACTTTGCGACTGAGGATGAGGCGAGAGAGAAAGCTTTGCGCAGTTGTCGTCAAGTCATCCGTTACAGCGCTGATGCCATACGTGCCGTGCATCGCCAAGAGCATGATAAGGCAAAACAACTCCTTGATTCAGCCCATGAATTACTTCAAGAGCTAAATCACGACCTGGCCAGGCATGGAAAGCTACTGCATTCGGGTTTCATTCACGACGCTCAAAAAGAGTTCGCTGAAGGATGTATAACCTTAGTTTTGATCGCTGGAGAAGACGACTTGCCGAAGCCAAGAGCACTAGGCGTAAGCAATGCTGCCTACCTCGATGGCTTGGGCGAATCCGTAGGGGAGTTGCGCAGGTATATATTAGATAGTCTGAGGCGAGATGACTTTTCTCATTGCGAGGAATTACTGACCATAATGGATGAAATATACGGAATATTGATAACCATGGATTTCCCGGAATTGCTCGCTCATGGCTTGAGGCGAACTACAGACGCCGTACGAGGCATTATAGAAAGAACTAGAGGTGATTTAACAGTATCCCTAAGGCAAAAAAAATTAGAAAAGAAGCTGAATGACCTTAGCTAATCTTCTTTGGTGCACTACTTCTCTTTTTTATACTTGTAAAACCCTTCACCAGTCTTACGTCCCAAACGGCCAGACTCGACCAGTTCTTTCAGGATAGCAGAGGGAGCCAGGCAGGGGTCTTTACTCCTCTCATACATCGCACAGCTTACCATATAGCCAACATCCAGACCGTTAAAGTCGGCTAGGGCTAGTGGACCTATGGGGTGACCCAGCCCAAGAGTCATGCTTTTGTCAATATCTTCTGCGCTAGCTATTCCATTCTCCAGCAGACGCTCAGCAGCTCTCGTCAATGATATCAGTAGATAGTTGAAAATGAACCCAGGAGTATCTTTGGCGACAAGGATTTCCTTTCCCAGTGAGCGGCCAAAATCCTTTACTGTCGCCAGTGTCTCCTCGCTGGTCGTGTCCGCCTTGACAATCTCAAGTAGCTTGCTGGGCGGCACCGGGGAGAGAAAATGTGTCCCAATTACCCTGTCCGGACGGCTGGTTGCTCGAGCAAGTTCTGTAACAGATAGACAGGATGTGTTGGTGCAAAGGATGGTACGCCCGGGACAGATTTTGTCCAGCTCGACAAAAATATTTTCCTTGCGTTCCATATCCTCCGGGATAGCTTCTATAACTAAATCGCGGTCATTCAGGTCCTCCTGACTGAGGCTCTTCTTGATGCGAGCCAGAGTCAAGTCCTTATCCCGCTGAGAGATTTTGCCCTTCTCCACATCCCGGCCCAGGTAATATCCTATTGTGGCCATGCCCTTGTTGAGACTCTCTTCTCTCCTTCCTACAAGCATCACCTCATAGCCAGACTGAGCACAGACCTGGACAATGCCCAAGCCCATAAATCCACCGCCAACTACACCTACTTTCTTAATTCGCATAATAGTCACCTCTTTCGCGCTATATTTTGCAGTTCCTCAAGACTCTCCATCTTGTTGTCAGACTAACAGAAGCATACTCAACCCTAATAAGCATATCAATCGTTCAGGTCTTGTTCCAATTCAGTGTTGATTTAACAATCACAATCCCATCTCTTTGGCTACTACTTCTCGATAGAAATCGGCATCGCCAAAGGCAAGCTCGGCGGCTTTGGCACGTCTGGTGTAATAATGCAAGTCATGTTCTATGGTAACGCCAATAGCCCCGTGAATTTGGTGCGCCAGAGCAAAGACACGCTGGGAGGCCTCGCCTATCCAAGCCTTGGCTATGGCCACTTCTTTGGTGCAGGGAAGTCCTTCACTTAACATCCAGGCTGCCTGGTAGGTGCTAAACCTCGCGCTATCAACATCGGTTGCCATATCGGCACAATAGTGCTGTATGACTTGGAAACTGCCAATGGGACGATCGAATTGTTTCCTCTCCTTGGCATAGTCCACAGTCATTTCCAACACTCTCTGAATGTTGCCGACCATCTCACAACATTTTCCCACCGCTGCCCGCTGGATTACCTCTTGCACTGCACCTCGTCCCTGGTTCAGCCGTCCCAAAATGCTAGCTTTAGGTACTGGCATTTGGTCAAAAACCACCTCGCATAACTTGTCACCGGCGATAGTCTTGAGAACAGTGTACTTTATCCTAGGATTCTTGGCGTCGACCAGGAATATGGTGACTCCGCTTCTAGGCTTGGTTCTGGCGACACATAGCAAATAGTCAGCAATATGAGCATCCGGGACAAACAGTTTTGTGCCGTTGATGATGTAGTTGCCATCATCGCGAGTAGCCTCAACTGTGACCGAAGAAGCATCGTAATTGTGATAGCCTGGTTCAGTTAGGGCTAAGGTAAATATTTTCTCGCCACGGATTAACTTGGGCAGATATTCCTGTTTTTGCTCTTCACTCCCAATATCTAATATGGGCAAGCCCCCCAGAACCACTGTAGAGAAAAACGGGCTGGGTAAACAAGCCCGCCCCATCTCCTCTAACAGCACTGCCAGATCGAGAAAACTCATGTCGCCACCACCATATTTACCCGGGAAGGCCAAGCCCATCCAGCCCAGCTCAGCCATCTCCTGCCAGAGTTCTCGAGAGTAGCCAGTCTCGCTTCCTTCCATCTGTTTAATGAATTTTTTTGAGCACTTATCAGTCAAGAAGTCGCGAGCTGTTTTTCTTAGCATTTCTTGTTCTTCACTAAGAGTTAACTTCATGGCTATCCTCCTGTATCAAATATTCCGATTGCCCTTCTAAACTGTTGGCGAAGAATCTTGGAACCATTCTTCGCTCAGAGAGACAGCTTATGAGCTTGGCAATCCCAATCTCCGTGTAGCCAGGATATTTTTTAAGATTTCCGTTGTGCCGGCTTGAAGACTATAACCTTTAGAGCCTAAGTATGAATGCAAGGCCATGCCCCGTAGAGGGACAAACTTGGAGCCCAACTTTAGCTGTCCATAGGGACCCAAGACCTCCATAGCCACGCCAGCCAGGTGCTTCTCAAATTCCGTGGTATAGGCCTTGGACATAGCAGATTCCCAATTAGGGGCTCGTCCTTCCTCCATGACCAAAGCCACTCTATAAATAAGCAAGCGTCCTACCTCAAACTCAATCTGTAGTTGTGCCAGCTTATTACGAATTACAGGCTCACGAGACAATTTATT
>JBEKTM010000028.1:0-15444 GCA_049516035.1 Dehalococcoidia bacterium | reverse complement strand
AAAAGTTTTGACGATTCTGGCCCCAGCCTATAATCTGCCGGCAAGCCAGAATCGGCTCTTCGTTCTCATAACATGATCCCGGCTCCAGGTCATGCACATTACACGGCAAAGTCCGCATCCATGACATTTATCTGATTCAACATCGATCCGGTCCTCTGCTGACACGAGTGCACCTGAAGGGCATGTCGGCACACAGAAGGGCTCGGCGCAGTGCTTTATACAAACTGTTTTAAGCATCCTTCCTCCTTTTTATCCCAGAATCTTCTCTACCTCTTCCGCATCAGTCTCCATAATGTATGGAATACCAGAAACATCCGCAGCCTCCCGGGTGAGAGCCATTACGTCGTTCCTGTCCATATACTTAAGGGCAAATTTGCGCTCCCCGGCCATGAGCTGCCTTAAACCAGTAGCTAACCGGTCGTAGTAGGTATAGACGCCTATTGCCGCTGGTGGTATGTTGTCGAAATCCTTCCCGTATTTCTCTTTAAGCTGTTCCGCGGCAGTAAAAGTACGCAGCAGCATCTCCTGATATTTTTCGCCTCGACCATAGGTCTCTTCCATAAGCCGTCCATGCGTCTTACCTACCATGGCTGCAGTGAGGGTGGATCGCCCAATGCAGACTGCTTTTACATAAGGGGCTCCCAAGGCTATCGCTTTGAATATCTGGTCTTCGAGAGCAATGCCACCGGCAATAGCGCAGCTGGGGATAAACTCACCTTTTCCATCCAGTCGCTTGAGGAATTTATAGAGAAGACTTTCCAGATAAACTGTGGGGATACCCCACTCGTTCATCATTCGCCACGGACTCATTCCAGTGCCACCGCCAGCACCATCCACGGTGAGGAGGTCTATTTTGGCCTCCGAAGCGAATTTCACGGCTCGAGCCAGATCTGCTGGTCTATAGGCTCCGGTCTTAAGGGTGACATACTTGGCACCTACCTTCCTCAGCCTTGCCACTTCTTTCAAAAATGATTCTTTATCTACCATTCCCAACCGAGAATGGCGCTCAAACTCGGCTATTCCGCCTAATTTATGGGCTTCCTGGACGTAGGGATTCTCAGGGTCAGGGATAACAATGTATCCCCTTCGTTTAAGCTGGAGCGCCCGTTCGAGGGTGGGCAGCTTAACCTCGCCCCCGATGTCTTTGGCTCCTTGTCCCCACTTTATCTCAATGCCTTCGACACCGAGCTTTTCTATGGCATACTCAGGGACACCAAGGCGGGTATCCTCGACATTTGCCTGAACCAGTAGCGTTCCATAACCTTGGTACCAGTCTTGATATACTTTTACCCTCCTTGCCAGCTCTGGAGACTTCATAATCTTGCCGTTTTTGAACTCGGCATCGGGGTCCATGCCACAAACATTCTCCCCGCAGACGAGGACCGCTCCACATATAGCTATAGCGATAGCCGCGCCCTCCCAATTCACCCTGGCTATATCTGTGGAACCCAGCGCACCTGTGAAGAAGGGAACTCTCATCTTAATCTTCTGTCTCTTGGCACCAATTTCAGTAGATAGGTCAACGGCGGGGAAGACAGCTTTATCTGAGTCAGCTTCAATACCCACAGCTCCAACGCAAGTCCCTTGGATGTTGAAATGAGAGAAATCTACGGGATAATCCTTTTCCGACCCGGCAGTGACCTTGCCGAAGGGCTGAGGGTAGATAATCTCCCTCCCCCTGAGCGCCGACCGTCCTACCTCACAATAGCCGGGGCAACCGTCAACACAAGTGACGCACAGCCCTGAAGTGGGTGCTGGCGCTACTCTGGTCGTGGTTACCGTGGCTGCACTGGAGTTGGGCTTGCTTAAAGTCATATGTTACCTCCTTCACATTTTTACTGGTATTCCCTTCTCTTTCAGGTACCTTTTTGCTTCAGGTATAGATATTTCGCCGAAGTGGAAGATAGAGGCAGCTAAAACTGCCGAGGCCTTGCCAATTGTCACAGCTTCATAAAGATGCTCCAGTTTTCCTGCTCCACCGGAGGCAGTGACAGGGATTTTGACGGCTTCAGCCACGGCTTTAGTCATCTCCAGGTCATATCCTTTCTTAGTGCCATCGGCATCTTTGCTGGTCAAGAGGATCTCACCAGCCCCCAGTTTCTCCACCTTCTTTGCCCAGTCAACAATGTCCAGTCCTGTGGATTCGCTACCACTTTTGACTACCACTTCTAATCGAGGCAGGCCGCTTCCAAGGGGGTTTTTTCGCCCATCTATAGCAACAACAAGTTTCTCCTTGCCGAATTTCTTGGAAGCCTCTTTTATAAGCTCAGGATTTCTTACAGCCGCGGTATTGATTGAGACTTTATTTACGCCAAGGTTGAACAAGGCTTTCATATCCTCGATATTCCTAATCCCACCACCAACAGCAAAAGGGATGGTAACTTTTTCTGCCACCTTCTTAACCCATTCCAACCTAGTTCCCCTGTTCTCCACAGTAGCGGCAATATCCAAGAAGACGAGTTCATCGGCTCCTTCTCGACAATAAGCCTCTGCTGCCTCCACAGGATCTCGAGCATCCCTCAAATTCACAAATTTTATTCCCTTGACTACTCTGCCGTCCTTTACATCCAGACACGGTATGATTTTTATCAATTTCATTTCACAGTTCCCAGAATTTAATCAGGTCTTTATATTCCATGATAGCGCTCATAGCACGATTTTCCACTTCTATGCCAGATTCTACAGCAGCAGCCACAGGATTAAGCCCACCAATAAGTGTCATCCCTATTTTGTTTACCTCTACAGGCACGCCACATACCGGCTTGCTGACCTCGCCCATCATCAGCACTCCACCCAGATTAGCTGCTCTCAATCCGGCAACGACCTTTTCTGCTATGGGTTGGCATATAGCGGGTATTTCTCGAAAATTGGCTAAAATCCTTCCTTGCCCTTCTCTAGCCGCCCGCCCGGCACTGGTCATCCTGCTAGTAATATATATCTCGGAAGGGTCTAAGGACGAGCCCGAATACTGAATAAGCTCCACAAATCGCAAGGGTTTGTGGTTCTTAATTTGAAGTATGCCCCCAAATTTAGAATCCATGGGCACACCGGCTTTAAGCAAAGCACCGTTAATTATAATGCTGCAAACGGTAGCTAGACCTACGCTACTCTGAGGTACAATTATCCCCCCTAATTTTTCACCCTGGCGGGCTACAGCCACAAGCTCACTAACGCAAATCCCGGCTTGAAAAACCTCCTTCATAACTTCAAGCGCCTTCTTAAACTGTCTCTCAGGGAAAAAGGAGATATTGACAGGGATCTTGCCTCGGTGCTTGCTTATATCGAAATCTGTTTGGTAGGCCAGAAGCTCAATTTTGGAAGCCACAAAACCAACCTTATCACTAACTAAGGCACTTTCTAATTCTTCGAGACCTAGCTGGGTAATTAACCTCCCATCTCTTCCTGCACTCTGTGTAAACCCGCGTTCGTCCATTAGCTTAAGGTGGTACCGGACAGCTCGTTCGCTTAAATCGATGCCATCATCCTTAAGTTTGTGGGAAATAACCCTAGCACCAACAGGTTCGCTGGATTGGCTCAATATTCTGAGAATAGCGATTGTCTTTCTTTCTACGTCCTGTGTTTCGAAACCCACGGCAACACTCTAATATTCTGGGTAGTAGGAAACCGTTTTCCACGATATCACAGCAAAGCTATGCTTGTCAAGCATAAAAAGAGCTTGCTTAGCTCCGTCACTTGGTGTATCATGAGCCTTAGACCATGGGATAATCCTTGGAGTCTGCGTTAAGGGCGCAAGGTTAGCCATCGAAAATCGATTCAGGAAACCTATTACCTACAAGATATGAAGGTGGGGGTTCTCGCTCTACAAGGAACATTTATAGAGCATATTGGCAGTCTACAGCAATTAGATGTAGAGGCCCCTCCAATTCGCCTGCCCCGTGAACTTGATACACTGGACGGGCTTATTATCCCCGGTGGTGAAAGCACCACTATGCTGAGGCTCATGGAGAGTTTTGGGTTGCTTCAACCTATAAGGGAGATGGCTCGGGATGGTTTATCTATTTGGGGAACGTGTGCCGGGATGATCTTGCTTGCCAAGAGTGTCTCCAACTACCAAATGGAGACTCTGGGCCTCATGGATGTGAAGATCAGGCGTAATGCCTTTGGCAGCCAGATTGATAGTTTTGAAGCAGACTTGGATGTACCACTTGTGGGTGAGGAGCCATTCCATGCTATTTTCATTCGAGCCCCGGTCATTGAAGAGGCCAAGCCAAGTGTAAAAATTCTGTCTCGTCTTCCCGATAGCGCCATCGTCGCTATCAGACAAAATCGGCTGCTGGCCTGTGCTTTCCATCCAGAGTTCACCGATGACTTGAGGTTCCATAAATATTTCTTGAATATGGTTAGCCAAAAACTGTCCCACAATCCTGAGGATGGAATCCTTCGAGGTAGCCGGCTTGGGTCTTGAAGAATGGTAGGCTCCTGGAAGTGGAAAGGTAGATCGCTTGTTTTGGATTGAGGTCTCAGTAAAGGCCGGTTTTCCTGATCCCGAGGGAAACAGGCTAGAGAAAGATATCCGTGACATTGGCATCACGGCTATAAGACAGGCTAGAGTCAGCGATGTATATCTTCTAGAGGGAAAGCTGGATGGGTCAGAGGTAGTGAAGATTGGTCAAGAATTACTGGCTGACCCTGTAGTTGAGGACTTTGCTTGGGGCGAGGGGCCTTTATCTCATATTGAGGGGGGGGATGCTCACGTTATTGAAGTAGCTTACAATCCTGGCGTGACGGATCCTGTGGCGGGGAGTGTGGGCAAGGCAATTCGCGACCTCGGTATAGCTACAGTTACGTCAGTGAAAACCGCTCGCAAATATTCCTTGCGAGGCAGTCTTTCGAAAGAGGCCCTTCAATCTATCTGCGATAAGTTGCTGGTGAATAGCCTGATCCAGCATGTAGTCAAGAGGCGAGAGGCGGTTGCTCTCCCTTCCACCACCTACAAATTCGTCTTAACTACTGTGGATTTGTTTAGCCTGGACGATGATGGTCTGACGGAGCTGAGCAAAGACAGGCTGTGGTTGAATCTAAGCGAGATGAGGCGCATCAGGGATTACTTCTCAAAGCTGGGCCGCAATCCCACTGATGTGGAGCTTGAAACCCTGGCGCAAACTTGGTCCGAGCACTGCATCCATAAAACCTTTAAGAGCAAAATCAAACTAGGGCAGCTTGTTGTCGATAACCTGCTTAAGAGCACTGTGATGAAGGTCACCGAGGAGTTGAAAAAGCCTTGGTGTCTTTCGGTTTTTCGAGACAATGCTGGCGTCATAGATTTCGATGGTCGCTACGCCATCTGTTTCAAGGTGGAAACTCATAATCATCCTTCGGCACTGGAGCCCTATGGAGGAGCAGCGACGGGAATAGGAGGTGTCATTCGTGACATCCTAGGGACAGGACTGGGGGCCAAGCCCATTCTGAACACCGATGTGTTTTGCTTTGCCCCTCCTGATTTTCACTACGATGAGCTCCCCCGTGGTGTATTGCATCCCCGCCGCATTTTCAAAGGCGTCCGCGCCGGTGTGGCCGACTACGGGAACCGACTCGGCATTCCCACGCTAAATGGTGCTATTCTCTTTGATGAGCGGTACATAGGAAACCCCTTGGTCTTCTGCGGGACAGTGGGTCTGTTGCCCGTGAGCATGAGCCAGAGGGGACAGCAGCAAGCTGGAGACTTGGTGGTTCTGGTAGGGGGCAGGACTGGGCGTGATGGCATCCATGGCGTTACATTTGCCTCGGGAGAGCTTACTAAAGAGTCGGAGGCTATCTCCAGTAGTTCCGTTCAGATTGGCGACCCCATTACGGAGAAGAAGCTGATTGATGTTCTCCTCCAGGCACGGGATCGGGGACTATACCGGCGGATTACCGATTGTGGGGGAGGTGGGCTTTCATCGGCGGTGGGGGAGATGGCTGAGGAAACAGGCGTGCGTGTTTATCTGGAGCGAGTTCTTCTGAAATATTCGGGGCTCTCCTACACAGAGATATGGATATCTGAATCTCAGGAGCGGATGGTGCTGGCTGTGCCACCAAACACAGTCGACCAATTGATTTCTCTTTTCCAGAGTGAGGGAGTAGAAGCTACTGTCATTGGAGAGTTCACCAATACTCGACGGCTTGAGCTTTTCTACGAAGGCAATCTGGTTGGCAACCTCGATATGAAGTTCCTGCATAAAGGGCTACCTCAACTGGAGAAAGAGGCCGTCTGGGAGTTGCCACAGCATGCCGAGCCGGACTTTTCACAGCCAACCGACCTGCGTGAAGACCTGTTGCGTATTCTATCCTCGTGGAATGTGTGCAGTAAAGAATGGGTGATACGCCAGTACGACCACGAGGTACAGGGCGGTAGCGTTCTCAAGCCCCTCACAGGGGTAAACAACGATGGCCCTAGCGACGCTGCCATCATTAGACCGGTACTCGATTCAGATATGGGTATCATCGTCGCCAATGGCATCAATCCCAAGTATGGTGACATCGACCCGTACTGGATGGCCGCCTCCGCTATAGATGAGGCATTGCGGCAGGTTGTGGCTGTGGGGGGTAGCCTTCGGAAAGTGGCGCTGCTGGATAATTTCTGTTGGGGCAATCCCGACAGGCCGGATAGACTGGGTGGCTTGGTGCGAGCAGCGCAAGCCTGCTACGATATTGCTCTCAGCTACGAAACCCCTTTCATTTCTGGAAAGGATAGCCTCTATAATGAGTTTGAAACTGAAAAAGAGAGCATTTGCATTCCATCTACGCTACTCATCTCCGCTGTGGCGGTGATGGATAATGTAGAGAGGGCAGTTACAACGGATTGCAAGCGAGAGGGCGACCTGGTCTACATCGTCGGCACCACGCGGAATGAGCTTGGCGGGTCACAATACTATGACATCCATGGTTACGTGGGGAACAAGGTTCCCCGGGTTGACCCTAAGAAAGGGAAGAAGCTCATGGATGCCCTCAGCACCGCCACGGAGAAGTGCTTGGTCAAGGCTTGCCATGACCTGAGTGAGGGGGGTATCGGGGTAGCTGTCGCTGAGATGGCCTTCGCCGGAGATTTAGGAATAGTAATCCATCTGGAACGAGTGCCACTGGGCGAAGCCATGGACCGAGATGATTATGTGCTCTTTTCTGAATCGAATACTAGATTTCTGGTAGAGGTAGCCTCGGAGGATAGACGCAAGTTTGAAAATATAATGGCTGGGGTCGATTTCGCCGCCATTGGGCAGGTTACAAGCAAAGAAAAGCTCGAGGTTTATGGTCTTAATGGAGAAATGGTGCTTTCAGCTCCCGTTGCTGAACTCAAAGAGGCCTGGCAGAAACCTCTTCGCTGGTAGGATTTGACATGATGACTAAAGTGAAGGCAATGATACTGCGGGCCCCGGGGACAAACTGCGACATGGAAACTGCCTTTTCTTTCGAACGAGCCGGGGCACAGGTGGACTTGATCCACGTGAATGAACTTATCCGTCGGCAGAGGCTTCTCTCTAATTACCAGATAATGGTTATCCCCGGCGGTTTTACTTATGGTGATGATATCTCGGCAGGGAGAATCTTGGCCAACGAACTAAAGCTCAAGCTACGGGACAAAATTCAAAAGTTTGTTGACGATGGTCGGCTTATTCTGGGGATATGTAATGGTTTTCAGGTTCTGGTGAAAGCTGGTATGTTACCTGAGTCGAGGGGCAAAAACTCGCAATTGCTAACCTTGGCTAGCAACGATTCCGGCAGGTTTGAGTGTCGCTGGATCTACCTCCGCGCCAATAAAACAAGCCCCTGCGTTTTTACACGGGGAATAGACCTTATGTATCTCCCAGTGGCCCATGGAGAGGGCAAAGTAGTAATTGAGCCGGGGGCGCTAGAAGAGCTAAATGTGGCACTTTACTATGCTGATGAGACAGGAAATATTCGAGTTGGCTACCCTCACAATCCCAATGGTTCGGTGAACAATATAGCCGGCATCTGCGATGCTACCGGCCGCATTTTTGCCCTGATGCCACACCCAGAACGATTCATTCGCTGGACGCAACATCCCAGGTGGATCAGAGAACCACGGCGGGATTATGGAGACGGCTTCCGTATTTTTCTGAACGCTGTGGAGTGGGCTAAGAGCATTTGAATAAGAGGGCAATCTAACCTACATTAACCTCTTAGACTACGGAAAATGCTTGTCAATGTTTGCTATACTATTTATTGCCATAAGGGGGCGAATTGCACAATATCAGGTTTGGGATAGCCCAGATTAATTCCACTGTGGGTGATCTTAGTGGTAATACTAGGAAAATAGTGGAATTCATTGACCGGGCAAAATCGCTGGGAGTTGACCTGCTGACCTTCCCTGAATTAGCTATAACCGGCTACCCCCCTGAGGATTTGCTGCTGAAACCACAATTCATTAAACAAAATAGGGAAAGCCTTAACAAAATAATAGAGCATAGCTCAGGCATAGCGGTAGTGATAGGCTTCGTCGACAGCGATGCCGATATATACAACGCTGCTGCGGTGCTCTACAACAAAAGTCTGGTGGGCATCTACCACAAATTCTATTTACCGAACTATGGCGTATTCGATGAAAATAGGTATTTTCAGGGGGGGAAAGAATGTCCTGTTTTCACCATTTATGGCATCGGCATAGGCATAACCATTTGTGAAGACATTTGGTACGAAACCGGGCCGGCAACAGTGCAAGCTTCTGCTGGGGCTAGATTGTTAGTTAATATAAGCGCTTCTCCATATCATGCTGGCAAGGGACTCTCTAGAGAAAGGATGCTTGCTACCAGAGCTGCCGACAACGTAGCTATTGTTGCTTACAATAATCTGGTTGGGGGGCAAGATGAGCTTGTATTCGACGGCAATAGCGTAATTTTCAACGAGAAGGGGGAGCCTGTTGCACGGGGCAGACAGTTTGAGGAAGATCTCGTAGTAGCTGATCTGGATATGGAATCGGTATTTCGCTCACAATTGCATGACCCTCGCCGGAGGAAAGAGACACCATGGGTCAGAAAAGAATTGGAACGGGTTACCAAGTTTGAAGTATCAAATGAAGGCCTTGTGGCGGCCAAGCCGCCTTTACCAACAAGGCAAGTTGAAAGATTAAGCGAGATTGCTGAGATATACCAGGCACTTGTTCTTGGCGTCAGAGATTATGTGCGCAAGAATGGCTTTGAAAAAGTAGTCATCGGCTTGTCTGGCGGAGTTGACTCAAGCCTCGTGGCTGTAATAGCGGCGGATGCTCTGGGAGCTGAGAATGTCATAGGCGTTTCCATGCCTTCTCGTTACTCATCACCTGGCAGCAAATCAGACGCTGAGGCTTTAGCAAAAAATCTAGGCATAGAGTTCAGGGTGATACCTATTGAGAGAGCATTCGGCTCTTATTTGGAAACACTAGCTGAGCCTTTCAAGGATGCCCAACCTGATAGCACTGAAGAGAACGTTCAAGCGAGGATCAGAGGCAATCTCCTCTTTGCCTTATCCAATAAGTTCGGCTGGTTGGTGCTCGCTTGCAGCAACAAAAGCGAGACAGCCATGGGCTATACTACGCTGTATGGTGATATGTCCGGAGGGCTTATTCCTCTTAAAGACGTGCCTAAGACAATGGTTTACAAGTTAGCGCAGTATAAGAATCGACAAACTGGGAAAGATGTGATACCAGCTGCTGTCTTAACCAAAGCACCATCGGCTGAGCTAAGACCTAACCAAAAAGATACCGATACCCTGCCTCCATATGATATGCTGGATCCTATCCTAAAGGCCTATGTGGAGGATGACCTGGCGATTGACCAGATTATAGCCATGGGTTTTGACCGTGACACAGTTATCAGGGTAGCTCGCTTGGTAGACAGGAGCGAATATAAGCGCCGCCAAGCTGCCCCCGGTATCAAGATAACTCCCAGAGACTTCGGCCGGGATAGAAGATTGCCCATCACTAATCGATTCAGGGAAGAGTAGCTTGGGGAAATTGGTGCTAAAGTGAGATAATTTGTCCAACACAAATAGATTCACAACTCCTTGAATTTGTATCCTATGTTTCGTACAGTCTCAATGAAGGTATGAGTTGAGTCCTCAATCTTGCTTCTCAGTCTCCTGATGTGCACGTCTACTGTTCTGTCACCGCCGTAGTAATCCCAGCCCCAAACTTTGTCCAGGAGAACATCTCGAGTAAAAACCTTTCCTTTATTGTTTGCTAAAAATTTAAGTAACTGATACTCCTTGAAAGTTAGTATTATTGGCTTATCACCAAGTGATACTTCGCACTTATCTGAATCTATGACTAAGTCGCCACATCTAATTATATCTTCGCTATCTATATGCTCTTTTTGCCCCAGAATTCGCTTTATCCTGGCTGTAACCTCATTTGCCTCCCATGGTTTGACCACGAAATCATCTATAGCGGTGCTGAAATCGAAGCCATTGAGTTTCTCTCTGGGCATGAGAGCGATAATGGGTATCTGTCTTTCTTGCCTTGTCCTTTGAGCTAATTCCCATATCTCTGAACCAATTGTCGCTTCATTTGCATCTAGCAACAGCAGCCCCGGGGATTGTCCAGCAATTTGTTCGATTGCTCCATCCTTACTGGGAACAATCAGGCAATCGAGGCCTCTCTGAGTAAGGTCAGTCTTCAGCTTTCTTATTGGTTCGCTGTCATTGGCTATGATAAATACTCTAGACAAAGCTGTACCCTCTTAGATCGTAATGGTCCATCTACTTTCTATGTCGCCCCGAGCGAAGCAAAGGGGCTCAGAGATTCTTCGGTCCCTATGCTCCCTCAGAATGACATTATACATTATGAAGTCTAATAGGCGTAGAGTCGGCCATAAGGGCGGAGGTAAAGGGGAAAAAGTTTAGCATATTTATATTTTAGTAGCTCTTCGGCATCATAGTCAAAGTGAGAAGCGAACTCACCTACGAGCTCTTTTAGAGTCAAGTAATCGTTTTCATTTAGTTCAGCGACACCTACTTCTTTGCCTAGTTGAAATTCCTGAACGTTGCCCCTCATATAGATAACGCCACCGTGCATACCGGTGCCGATGAAATTTGCCTTGTGTCCCTCTCCCTCTTTGAGGTTTAGCCCCAGGAGTATTAGAATCCCACCTGCCATATATTCACCCAGAAAATCCTGCGCTGTGCCGCCAATGATCACCATGGGCTTTTTGTCTTGGTATTCTTTCATGTGGATGCCTGCCCGGTAGCCAACATCCTCTCTGACGAAGATCTTACCTCCCCTGGCTGACAAACCAAGGATATCCCCGGCGTGACCATGAATGATTATTTCTCCGCTATTCATAGTATTACCACAGCCATCTTGGGCATTGCCGTGGACGATAATCCTAGGACCATCCATGAAAGCCCCTAAATCGTTACCCGGGGTGCCGAATATCTCAATTTCGATTGGCTTACCCAAATCCGTGCCGATGTATCTCTGTCCGTAGACATTTCGTAACTCGATCTTTTGAGTTCCATTCCATGCCGCTTGCCTCAATTTAGCATTGAGTTCTCGATAGAAAATACCTCGGGCATCTATGGTTACAACCTCTTGCATCTTAGCTTCCTGCCATCCTTACTCCAAGAATTTCCAGCTCGGTGTCGGTAAGTCCCACGCCCCTGAGATGGAGACGGTTGCCCCGAAGGCTTTCTAGAGCATTGATGCCCATGCCACCCAGGATGTCCTTAAGCTCAAGGCTCCAGCTGCGAAGGAGGTTGGACAGCCGTCTAGCTCCAATATCGTGGTTAACCCTCTTGGTTAACCAGGGATCTGTGGTACAAATGCCCCAGGCGCATTTCCCGGTATGGCATTGTTGACAGACAGTACAGCCGAGAGCAACGAGGGCAGCAGTTCCGATGTAGATGGCATCGGCGCCTAAGGCAATGGCTTTAGCTACATCACCGCTATTTCTGATTCCGCCTGCGATGACAACAGAGGCCTGATTTCGGATGCCTTCTTGTCTGAGGCGGTCATCCACAGAAGCGAGGGCCAGTTCAATGGGAATGCCAACGTTATCGCGGATGATTTTGGGCGCAGCTCCTGTAGCGCCTCGCAAGCCATCGAGGACTATAATGTCTGCTCCTGCCCTCACCATACCGCTAGCGATAGCTGCTGAATTATGGACAGCAGCAATCTTTACTGCTACTGGCTTAGTATAATTTGTGGCTTCCTTTAGGGCATAGACAAGCTGTGCCAGGTCCTCAATGGAGTAAATGTCGTGTTGCGGCGCTGGGGATAAAGCATCAGTTCCTCTGGGTATCATGCGAGTCATGGCCACCTCAGCGCTTACTTTTTCTCCGGGGAGATGTCCTCCAATGCCTGGCTTAGCCCCTTGCCCAATCTTAATCTCTACTACCTTAGCTATATCGAGGTATTCAGGATGAACACCAAATCGTCCTGAAGCTACTTGGACTATAGTGTTGTCTCCATATTTATAAAGCTTGGGATGAAGTCCACCTTCACCTGTATTCCACAAGGTTCCCATCTCAGTGGCAGCTCGGGCTAGGGATTCCTGCACATTCAGGCTTACTGCACCATAAGACATAGCGGAAAACATTACAGGAACCTCGAGCTTGACCTGAGGAGCCAGCTCTGTCTTGAGACCCAGCGAGTCAAACTCTACCCTATCAAGTTTCTGCCCCAGGTAGGTGGTCAATTCCATGGGTTCACGCAGAGGGTCAATAGAAGGATTGGTCACCTGGCTGGCATTAAGAACCAGATGGTCCCAGTAAATAGGGTAGCCTTTATCATTACCCATTCCAGTAAGAAGCACGCCGCCGGTCTCAGACTGCTTGATAATATCTTCGATAACTTCAGGGCGCCAGTTGTAGTTCTCCCTGTAATCCAGTGGATTTCTTCTAATGGTCAAAGCTTTGGTAGGACAAAAGACTACGCAACGGTGGCAGCCAACACAATTCTCTTCATGGCTTCTTATTTCGTCGTCCGCAGTATCATAAGAATGAACGTCAAAGGTGCATTGGTTGACGCATACTTCGCATCTAATACACCGAGGATCGTCTCTCTCTACTATGAATCTTGGCGGCAAATATGTCTTCATCTTATCCTTTTCTTATAGGTATTCCTCTTGCAGCTAAATAGTCTTTTGCCTCGCGAATGGAATAAATCTGGTAGTGAAAAATGCTAGCTGCGAGGACAGCGTCAGCTTTGCCTATGACTAAAGCCTCATAGAGATGCTCCAAATTGCCTGCACCACCGCTGGCGATGACCGGCACTATTACTGCTTCACTGATGGCATGGGTCAATTCCAAGTCATATCCAGCCCGCTGGCCATCGGCATCCCAACTGGTAAGAAGTAGTTCTCCAGCGCCGAGAGCTACAGCTTGCTTAGCCCAATCGATGGCATCGATGCCAGTAGACTTTCGTCCCCCGTGGGTGCAAACTTCCCATTTAGCACCATCACTAGTTTTTAGTCGCTTGGCATCAATAGCCACGACGATACATTGACTGCCAAATTTCTCTGCCCCTTCAGTGATGAGCTTGGGATTCTGCACAGCGGCGGTATTGACGGATACCTTATCAGCCCCTGCTTTTAGCATGCGTCGCATATCTTCAATGCTGCGCAAACCTCCACCAACTGTGAGGGGAATAAAAACCTGCTCGGAGACCCGCTCGACAATGTCAATCATGGTGTCACGCCCCTCCGGAGTAGCCCCGATGTCTAAAAAGACCAGCTCGTCAGCACCTTCCTTGTAGTAGAAAGCAGCTAGCTCCACAGGGTCGCCAGCATCCCGAAGATGAGTAAAGCTGGTGCCCTTAACTACTCGCCCTTGAGTGACATCAAGGCAAGGGATAATCCTTTTGGTCAACATTTATTTACACCTTCTACTTGCTGATCTTCACATAACCTCTATTAGAGATTGGCACGTCGCTTGCGGTCCTCGCAATTATGGCAGGCTCAAGTGGCTTCTCCAAACTGCCAACAACAGGCTCACCACCCATGGGAATCCAGGCTCTGTCAAGGTCTGGGCAAACAAGACGGATGGCTGATTCTTCCGAAGAAAGATAGAGCACCGAACCTTGCACTCCTACGGTGAGAGGACGTAACCTTATCCTGTCAGTAAGGCCAATCATCTCCCCTTGATGAGCAATGATTACAGTGAAAGGCCCATTTAACAAAAGACTGCTATACACTTGGCGCAATGTTCGGAAAATTCTTTGCTTCTCTGGGGAGCAACGCTCTATCTGACTCCAGAAAGGAGGTGCTAATACCTTGGCGGCTATCTCTACCGGAAGGCCATGTCTGCGCATTAAAAGATCAATGGCATAGGCTATCACCTCAGTATCGGTCTGCATAGTGCAGTTGTAGCCAAACTGCTCCAGATACCGTCGGTTTATCCCGTAAGATGAGATTTCACCATTATGAACCACTGTCCAGTCCAGGATATTAAAGGGATGTGCTCCACCCCACCAACCAGGGGTGTTGGTGGGGAATCTGCCATGGGCTGTCCAGAGGTAGCCTTCATATTGCTCTAGGCAAAAATATTCTGCTATCTCTTCGGGATAACCCACTCCCTTGAACACCCCCATATTCTTGCCACTGGAAAAGACAAAGGCATCTTCTATCTTAGTATTGATTTCCATGACCCTATCTACGATATAGTCGTCTTCTGCCTGGCCCTTGGTTCCCTCGTTTTTCACTTCAAGAAAATAACGCCATACCAAAGGAGGATTCACTATAGCCGGAATTGGCTTGGTGGGCACTTCTTCAGCATAGATCACGTGGAACTTTTGCTTGAGGAAATCTTCTACTCCGGCTTGCCCCTCGCAACTCAGATACATTATATGGAAAGCATAATAGTTGGCATATTCGGGGTATAGCCCGTAAACAGCAAATCCGCCGCCCAGACCATTACCACGGACATGCATGTTGGCGATAGCTTCTATTACCTTCTTACCTGAGAACCGCTTCCCTGCAGTATCCATCATTCCAAAGAGGGAACAGGCATCCATTACCTTATCATCGTGATAGAAATTGTTTGCCCTACTTAATTCTTTCAATGGCTTAACCTCCTCAAAAAGATAGTTAGTCGCTAATAAAGGTTTTCTCCTCGGTTTGAATAGATGCAGCGCTTTGGAGAAGCAACCCTGGCGGTGTTTCCAACCGCTCTTGCCACAATGCCCGGGGAAAAAACGCTAGGCCGAAATTGTCCGCCAGAAGCGATTGCTTAAAACTTTCTACATTAACTCTATCCTTCATAAGACCAAAAATTATGCCCGACTTTTCGATATTTCCCACGGATATCATTCCCACTATGAGGTTATTTTTCAATATGACCTTTTGATATGTACTGCTCACTTGCTTGCTGATAACCTCGTAGCCATCGTCGTCAGGTACTGTGGGCATTCCCGCGGAGGCGATGTCAATTCCAAAATAGTTGAGCGAGTTCACGGCAGTGCTGCCGAGGTACTTGGTAGGGATGCCAGCCATGTTAAATCCAGCAATCCTGCCTCCG
>JBEKTM010000027.1:0-15865 GCA_049516035.1 Dehalococcoidia bacterium | reverse complement strand
TCTTTATCCCAGGAACGGAGCCGGGCCACAATCTCTTTATCTACCATCTCGATAGCCTCTATTTTATCCTTAACCAAGCCGGCGTGGGCTGCCTCATCGGTTGCTTCCACATGGACAATCACAATATCATATCTTGCCAATGCTTCCATGGCACCATTTGCCTGAGCAGCATAATCATTGGTGAAATCACCAGTCACCCCAGGGATATCTAATACCTCAATTCCCGTCATTCGAGCTAAGCCTCGCACAATATCAACCCCGGATATCACGGCAGCATCAAGCCCGTAGGCCTCTTTGAAAGCTGGCATATCGGGTATTTTACCACTACCCCAGAAAAGCCAAATCATGGTAGCGGGAATATCGCCGCGTGCTCTTCGCTCTATATTCACAGGGTGGTCACGAAGCACCAGCTCAGAGCGTGCCATAAGCTCTCTTAACATGTCGCTCCCAGGCCCTTTGGGAAGAAATTTAGCAATAGGCTTGTCCGGGATATCATGTGGAGGAGTACAGCTAGCCAGCAGTGTATCTTCCCTCCCTTTTATTTTGCATAAATGCCTATAGCTCACGCCAGGATAAAGTTGCACTTCATCATTGCCGAGCTTTTCATTCAAAGTAGCAATGAGGGCTTGCCCTTCGCCAGTGCTGATGTGCCCACAGCTATAGCTCCACATCTTCCCGTTGCGAACGGCTACCAAATTGCAGCGAAAAATGCTCTCTCCTTCGTTAACAGGCACACGCATGCCGTGAGCCTCAATGGCACTCCGGCCCCGATAATATACCCGAGGATCATAACCTAACACGGACATACAGGCGCAGGCACTGCTAGGTTCCATCTTTGGTGGCACGGTGTGGAGCAGCCCGACAATGCCCGCCTTAGCCATAGCATCCATGTTTGGAGTATGCGCCAACTCCAGGCAAGTCTTCCCGCCGTGAGCAGCTATTGGCCAATCGGACGCCCCGTCAATTATTAAAACGCAATATTTCATCCTTGTCCTCTGTAGGTAAACATCATATAATAGCATAGACGGCGGGGCGTAGCGCAGTTGGTAGCGCGCAGCGTTCGGGACGCTGAGGTCGGAGGTTCGAGTCCTCTCGCCCCGATTAATTTAGCAAAAGGGAGTACACGCTGCTTGTGCCTAATTCGAGAATAAAGACAGAGCGGAGGAAAACCATGATAAAAGCTGGAATTGTGGGAGCGACTGGTATAGTTGGTCAGCAATTTCTCGTTGCCCTGAAGGGTCACCCTTGGATCAAAATTACTGCTCTAGCTGCCTCTGAGAAATCAGCAGGGCGTAGCTATAAGAAAGCCATAACCGATACCCAGTCAGGAGCCTTACGCTGGTTTTGCCAGGAGCCTCCGGTGGAGGAGGTTATGGCCATGCCCGTCCAGAATGCTACCGAAATGGATATCTCCGCCTTGGATGTTGTCTTTTCCGCCATAGAGTCCGACCAGGCGAAGATTCTGGAACCGAAATTTGCCAGAGATAAAGCGGTTATAAGCACAGCTTCGGCCTTTCGCTACGATGAGGATGTGCCTATCTTGATTCCGGGCATCAACTCCGAGCACGCCAAACTAATTACCGTGCAAAGGAAAGCTCGGGGATGGAAAGGCTTCATCACACCCATTCCCAACTGCACTACTACCGGCCTGGTGATAACCCTGAAGCCAATTTACGAATCATTCGGTGTTAACGCCGTTATAATGACCTCCCTGCAAGCTCTATCAGGCGCAGGCCGGAGCCCGGGAGTAATAGGCCTCGACATTCTGGACAATGTTATTCCCTTTATTGCTGGGGAAGAAGAAAAGGTGCAGCGTGAAACGCAGAAAATCCTGGGCAATTTCGCAGGTAATTCAGTCAATCCGGCTAAGTTCAATGTAAGTTGCACCTGTACCCGTGTTAATGTCCGGGAAGGACACACGGAATCGGTCTTCGTCTCCACCCAGAAAGCCTGTGAGGTGAACGACGTTGCTGAGGCTATGAGGGGATATAACGGCTCAGCCAACGAAGTTGAATTGCCTTCAGCTCCCAAGCACATGATAATAGTCAACGAAGACCCGTTCCGACCTCAACCACGGCTTGACCGTGATGCTGAGGATGGCATGGCTACCGTAGTTGGGAGAATCAGAAAGGACAATGTCCTGAAGAACGGCATCAAGTACCTTCTGGTATCCCACAACACCAAGATGGGAGCAGCCAAAGGCGCAGTTCTTGTCGCCGAACTCCTTATCAGGGAGGGCTATATTTCCTGATAAAACGGGGGCAATTCTATTTTCCCCACTTATCCCGAGTGCTTCCCAACCCTCAGGAAGAATAGAGTCAACCCCGTACTATTATCATTTCGACCTTTGCCCTGAGGTTATTATAAGGACTTTAGACCTCCGTCGCCCCATTTATCGCCAGACTGCTACTTACGGCCACTTCGGAAGGGAAGACCTCGATCTGCCCTGGAAGAGAACGGATAAGGTCAAAATCCTAAGAAAAGAAGCAGGTTTGAAATAGTGCGAACCCCAAACCAAGTCAAGAATCCTCTTAGCGCTATGTCCTGCCTTAACAATTCGTCATATTGTTAGCTAAAGAATGCGGGGCTCCAATGTTATTCTTGATTGGCTCTTTTGTCGGGGATAATTGCTCAAAGAAGAGCAATCACCCAACCAATGAACGACCATCTGTGAGCTATTTGGAACAATAATTGGAATTGATGATTAGGGGTAAATATTTTTAACTAGCATAATATATATGTACATATAAATGGAGGGGACTAATAACAGATGGAAGGAGCAATGATAGTTGGAATATATTTACTACCTACATTTGTAGCCTGTGCATGTAACAAAAGGAGTAAATGGATCACTGCTATTTTGAACCTACTATTAGGATGGACAATCATCGGCTGGGTCGTCTTGCTTATAATCTCAATATTTACGGGGGAAAACAATGAAAAGGAGATGGGAAACTGAACCCGACAGAATGTGATTCGAGTACTTGAACTTCAAATGTTCAGTATCGGGATATCCAACGTTAAAACATTTATATGGCTGCGTGGCGATGTCTAAAGGACATCCATATTATGAAGAAGATTATGACCAAATAGATGCTGATGTGCATGGAGGTCCCCCCATGTATGGAATACTAGATCATCTCTAATAGTCTCCAGTAATCGCCTCTTTTCTCATGGGGATTCATTGCCTAAACCGAGTAGATGCCGTGTGAAATAGCACTTGTATCCAAAGGCCAGCATTTTTTGGGAATCAGTAAGATCTCGGGTCTCCAGCTCCCTTAGGCTAGCAGAGGTCAAAGTCCAGTCCATTTTAGCTTGCTGGGTTACACTTTTAGCCGTTGCTATAATGTCCTTATTGGATACCTGCCGTTTGAATTTCTCAAACGCATTTTGATCCCACTCAATCCACTTGTCGCGGTATCCAGCCGCCTGTTGCGAGTAGTGCAAGATCATGTGAATATCACTGAAACCGTTAGATTCCAAGAAATCTTTGACGTTTCTGCCAATAGCTATCAACCTGGTCGTATCCTTTTCCACCAATTCTAATTCTTCTCTGAGGAGTCGTAACCACCGTTCCCATCTTTTCACACGATCTTCGTTGGCTTTGGCTACCCGCATGGCTCCCTTTGAAAGATTCGTAATATAATATGTACTGTCTTGATTGCAGTACAAATATTCTCTTATACAGTGATGCAAAATAAAGTCTTCTATTGAAAACGCGAAGTCCTTGAAACCTCGCTCAATCTTCTCTTCAGCTTCTTGCTGCGTTCTTGCCCAGCGGCGAAGTGAAGGTTCCATACCAATAAACACATAATCCACTTGGTGTATTGGCATCATAGATTGCGATAAGAATACGATGTCATTGCAACGAAGTAATTTCCTGTCTTCCTCTACTTGTACCCTGAACCTATTCTCAAGTTTTGCATAGTCTTTCCCAAATGTATCTGACATTTCTTTTTGTCTCCCTCTCTATTTCGTTAAGAAAATCATAGCACATCACGCTGCCTATCATAGTCATTCAGCCTGCATGGCAACCGGGATTAGCGCCTGCTGGAACTTACGGCATGACTCACCGTTTGATACTGACAATATTCTTGCTTCGGCTAGCGGTCTTTCCATTTTTTCGATTGGGACATCAACCGCTATCAATTCGTCATTCTCTGGGATTGGGAGAAGTGCCAACTCCGGTGCGTTATCCTGCCATCGAATAGCAGGGAGATAAAACCCTTCATAGCCATCAAGAATGCCATAGAATCTGATAAGTCTCCCCCGGAATATTTGCAGGCATGCAACAGCTTCTTCAGGAATCGGCTCTCTGCCTGCGTGGACTTTGCCATTCTTGATGCATTCCAGTGCCTGGCTCAAAGCTCGCTCTACTGTAACTCCGGGGTAAGCAGGGGTCGCAAACAGGAATATTTCTGCCGGGCGGCGAGCTGTCCGTCGAATGGTGACCCAAAATGTTATGGGCATATCCCGAATCTTTGCAGCCTTTCGCTTGGCTATTGGCTCAACAGCAGGTACCAGCACTTCGTCTATCCAATCTGCTTCGGGGTCATCCGTTATTTCGATGCCGGGGAAGTAACTCACCAGCCCTATGTCTTTTCGGCTAAACTCGATGAAATATCGTTTTCCCATTCAAAAGTCTCCTCTCTCGTAACCGTTGCTATCATGGTCGGGATAATCGTCCGAGATTCCTGCCATCGATACGCGGTTGGCGTAGGCAACAATATCGTTCGGGTTAAGTGCGAGTTCATATTTAAAGTCGGCAACTGCTTTCTCGTATTCACCCAATTCGGCGTAGGCTTCACCACGATTGTTATGAGTTTCTGGGAGATTGGGATCAAGCTCAATTGCTTTGTCATAATCTGCAATGGCTACGTAAAGGTCTCCTTTGCATGAGTGAGCCAGGCCACGGTTGGCATAGAATATCGCTATATTGAGAGATAGCTGAATGGCTGTGTCGTAGTCGGCGATAGCTTCATCAAACCGATATTGTTTGTAGTAGGACAAGCCCCTATTGTTGTACGCGCCGGCAAAAGTGTGGTCTATATCTATCGCCCGACTGAAATCTGCTATAGCTTCGTCATAATGCTTGGCTCTTCCATAGGCGATACCTCGACGGTCATAGGCAAAAGCATTGTCCGGCTCAAGCTCGATGAGACTGGTGAAAGCGGTAATCGCTCGCTGCCAATCCTTGTCTTTCAGGAAATTGAGCCCCAGCGCGAGTAAGAAATCCGCCTCATCCATGCCGTCGTGGTATTCTCGCATTGCGGTGATACTCCGTTCATTGTCATCGTCCTTATTCGTCAAAGAGAGATCTTCTTCTTCGGCTTGTTCTTGCTCGGCATGTTCGGCGAGTGGCATCATCAGCCTTGGGTCACGCGTAATAGCCTGACTGAGCAGGACTGAAGCGCAGCCAGAACAGAGGGTGGAAATGGCGGTGGCGTCGCTTGACTCCAACCCACCGTCCTCGGTCGGAGTTTCTACACTGACGGACAAGCTCACCATCTTTTCACCTGTCCTGATGATGCAGCCACACCTGAAGCACACGAAGTTATACTTCTGACGAATGACTTCCATATCTTGCATAACTGAAACCTCCTTCATTTGCTTATTTGGTTTGTTTTACCCACATTATAATAGTTAGAAATAAAAGTTCTGTGTGAAGAATGACAATTGAACGCCATGCAACATTTGCCATATGACTGCGATAAGAAGGGAGAATCGGCTTGTAGACTACTAGGATGCAGGGCTCAGGCAGCAACCAGCCAACTTGCTGGCTTAAGTTCCTTGAACTCCTTATCAGGGATGGTTATATTTCCTAAATACTCTGTCTGCTAGTCTTGGCAAGCCTGCATTCGGATTACCTTTTGCGCTATTTTTATGATAATGGAGGTTTTCTCTTATGCCAGTCGGTGGCTTGCTCATAGGCAAAGGCGATGCGCAGCAATATTTCCTCGCTGAAAGGCTTGCCTATGATTTGCATACCTATAGGCAGGCTTTGTCCTGACCCTGAACGAAGTGAAGGGGAAGGATCTTTAGCGAAGCCAGCAGGTATGGAGATAGCCGGGATTCCAGCTATGTTTATGGGTAAGGTGCATATATCGCTTAGATACATCTGCATCGGGTCTTCTAACTTTTCACCCAGCTTAAAAGGCACTATGGGCGAAGTTGGGGTAACCAGGGCATCACATTTTTCAAAGGCTTGGTCAAATTCCCGTTTTATAAGTGTGCGCACCTTCTGTGCCTTAACATAGTAAGCGTCGTAGTAACCTGCGGATAAAGCATAAGTGCCCAGCATTATGCGCCTTTTAACCTCAGTCCCGAAGCCAAATTGTCGCGTCCTCTCCGTTGTCTCGATTACATTACTGGCATCTCGCTCGGAAAAGCCGTATTTTACTCCATCGTAGCGAGCCAGATTTGCCGAAGCTTCGGACGGAGCAAGTATATAGTAAACAGCCAGAGCGTATTTAGTATGAGGTAAAGAAACCTCCCAATCTATTTCTGCACCCAGCTCACGTAGCTTATCAATGGCTGCTTCTAAAGCCGCTCTTACTTGGTTCTGCATGCCCTCGACAAAGTATTCCTTGGGAATGCCGATTTTTAGTCCTTTGGTGTTGGGAATTAGTTGCCGGGTGTAGTCCGGGACAGGATGAGACACTGAAGTTGAGTCTCTGGGGTCATAGCCGGCGATGGCATTCATCACTAAGGCGCAGTCAGTGACATCCTTGGTTAGTGGTCCAATTTGGTCGAGAGAGCTGGCGAAAGCCACCAAGCCGAAGCGGCTCACCCGACCATAGGTTGGTTTGAGCCCCACCACGCTGCAAAGTGCAGCTGGTTGACGGACGCTGCCTCCAGTGTCAGAGCCCAGGGCATAAATAGTTTCATCGGCAGCTACAGCAGCTGCTGAGCCACCGCTGCTGCCTCCAGGGACACGACTTAAATCCCAGGGATTGTGGGTGGGGAAGAAGGCGGAATGCTCAGTAGAAGAGCCCATGGCAAATTCATCCATATTCGCTTTCCCGACTATTACCGCCTTCTGTGTCTTCAGTTTTTCTATTACCGTAGCATCATAGGGAGGGACGAAGTTTTCCAGTATCTTGGAACTACAGGTAGTCCTTATCCCCTTGGTGCATATGACATCTTTGATTAATGTGGGGATGCCGGTTAGAGGAGTAATTTCATGGCTAGTTTTAATGTGATTATCGACTTTCTCTGCCTCATTCAGGGCGATGTCTTCAATGATGGTGACAAAAGCGCGAACTTTCCCTTCCACCTCAGCGATACGCTTCAGTACAGATTGTGTCAATTCCGTTGAGGAAATCTTCCTTTGTTTAAGAAGCTCGTGTGCTTCGTGAATTGTTAGCTGGTGTAGTTCATTCGTCGGCATATTTAGAACCTTTCCTTGAGGCTGCGACGCCTGATAACTTTATGCCAGTCGCCACCAGTTTTGCTGTGCATCTCTTTAACCCGGGGGATGTATTGTAGACCCAGGAATACCCCCAAGCCTATGGAATAGAAGACTAAAGACAAAGGCTCGTCATAGTGGTCGACGTAAATAAACCCCGCAACAAATGGGAAAACAATAAGGAGCAGGCTATAACTAAAAGTGGGATTACGAGTAATAAGTACAGCTATAAAAAAAACAATGGCGAGAAATGGGACTGCCCAGGGCATCAGGAAGATGAGAATCCCGATGGCGGTGGCTGCTCCTTTACCGCCATGGAATTTGAGGAAGATGGGAAAGATATGGCCTATTATGGCAACTGCGCCGGTAAGAAAATCAAACGGCCAAGTTGGAGTGATGTCTAATAACCACCGCACCAAAAGAATTGCTCCTACGCCTTTGCCCAGGTCAGCCAGGGTCACCAGCGCTGCCTCCAGGGGTCCGACCTCGTAGAAGACGTTCATAGCGCCCATGTTTCGGCTTCCGACCTCTCGGATATCTATCCCTTTTCTCAGACGACCGGCAAGATATGCTGAAGGAAAAGAACCAAGAAGGTAGCCAATTATGATGGCGATAACTATATCTCTAATCATTTGCCTGACGGGCTCACTCTAGTATTGCCTGAACCTTAAAACAATTTTCCTCTTGTTTTGGTGCGTTTGATAAAATCTCAGCTTGGGGATATGACTCGACCACATCGTCTTTCCTGAAAACATTTTGTAGTGGGATGGTATGAGTTGCTGGTGGCACATTGGCTGTGTCTACTTGCTTGAGTATTTCGAAATTCTCCAGAATATTAGATAGCTGGAGGCTAAATTTCTCCACCTCTTCCTCGCTTAAGCCCAAGCGAGCAAGCCACGCAATATGCCTCACTTGTTCGTAACTCAGTTTCATCTGAGCGTAACTATTATATTATAGCATTACGCTTCGTAATGTCACAGAGGTTGCGTATCTTCGGGGACAAGATTATAATGAAGGGCCATGCCAATTCGAAATGTTGTCTTGTTATCACATCAGGGTGCCGGAAAGACTTCACTTGCCGAGTTTATGCTCTTTACCGCAGGTTCTATTCAGCGTTTAGGTAGCGTTGCCGATGGCACTACTACCTCAGATTATGACCCTCTTGAGGGAGAACGTCGTATGGGCATAAACCTGTCGTTGCTGCCAATTCAGTGGCAGGGGATGAAGCTGAATGTCATTGATGCCCCGGGATACGCTGATTTTGTTGGTGAGGCAAGATCGGGGTTGAGGGTAACCGAAGGAGCAGTAATCGTAGTATGCGCTGCTTCGGGTGTGGAGGTAGGCACTGAACAGATGTGGAGCGATGCTGTAAAAGCAAATTTGCCGCGGTTAATATTCGTTAATAAGATGGATCGTGATAACGCTGATTTTTTCTCTACTTTGAAGGCGATTCAGGCTAAGTTGTCACCAAAATGTCTGCCTCTTCAACTGCCCATAGGTTCACAAAAAGATTTTCAGGGCATCATAGATTTGGTGACTATGAAGGCTTATATTGGCGCAGACTCGAAAGAAGCAGAAATACCTTCAGCACTCCGAGAACAAGCAGAAGCCAGCCGTGAGAAATTAGTAGAGACTGCTGTAGAAGTTGATGATGAACTCATTAACAAGTATCTGGAGGGCAAGGCCATAAACAACGAGGAAATTTCTGTTGCCATAAGAAAGTCTACCATTGCTGGCAAGCTGGTGCCTGTTTTTGTGGGCGCTGCTTTGAAGGGCATGGGCATCAAACAAATTCTCAGTGGTATTTGTGACTACCTGCCTTTGCCCGAGGAAAGGAATGCCGTTGTCGCTAAGAATGTTGCCACCGGTAATCAAGAGGAGATCAAGGCTGATGCTGAATCCCCCTTAACTTGCCTTGTTTTCAAAACTACTGCAGATCCCTATGTGGGCAAGCTCAGTTATTTTCGGGTTTATTCAGGAGTTATTTCCAGTAATTCCCAGGTTTGGAACGCCAACAAGAATAGCACGGAACGGATTGGTCAACTTTTTACCATGCTGGGCAAAAATCAGCAGACAGTGCCCCAGGTCGCTGCCGGAGATATTGGGGCGGTGGCTAGGTTGAATTTGACTACTACCGGGGATACCCTCTGTGCCCGCGAACATTCTGTGGTACTCCCTGGTATCGAATTCCCCAAAGCGAATTTCAGCATGGCAATCCAGCCTCAGGCGAAAACCGATTTGGACAAGATGAGCACCGTTTTGCCCAGGATTTGTGAGGAGGACCCTTCTCTGCAAACACATCGAGAAGCTGATACTAACGAGTTTATTATTTCCGGAGTGGGTGATAACCATCTGGAGATAACCAGGGAGAAAATACGTCGCAAATTTGGAGTAGAGGTGAAATTAGATCCGCCAATGATTCCTTACAAAGAAACTATTACTATATCAACCAAGGCAGAGTATAAACATAAGAAGCAGAGCGGAGGACACGGTCAATATGGGCATGTCTTCCTGGAGTTGGAGCCTTTGCCTCGGGGTGGGGGATTTGAGTTTGCTAAGAAGATTGTCGGAGGGGCGATACCCCAGAACTATATTCCCTCTGTGGAAAAGGGAGTCAATGAGGCCAAGCAGGAAGGAGTCCTAGCCGGATATCCTGTAGTCGATGTAAAAGTGAGCCTTTATGATGGTAGCTTCCATGCGGTAGATTCTTCAGACATTGCTTTTAAGATTGCGGGAGCACAGGCCTTAAAAAAGGGATTATCTCAGGGACAGCCGGTATTGGTTGAGCCTATAATGAAGCTTACTATAACCGTGCCTGAGATGTATACCGGGGATATTACTAGCGATCTTAATACTAAGAGGGGACGCGTGCTTGGAATGAATCCCAGTAATGGCATCAATGTCATTGAAGCCCAGGCACCTTATGCAGAGCTGCTTCGTTATGCCCTAAATTTAAGGTCACTGACGCAAGGGCGCGGCAGCTTTGTCCTGGAATTTGACCACTACGAAGAAGTGCCCGCTCATCTCAGTCAGAAAATCATCGCTGACAAGAAGAAGGCGGAGTAGCTAACAGTTATCAACTGAAAGCTCGTGCGCTATCTTGGTCAGCTAATAAGCCTGCTATTTCAGCCTGTCCTAGCCAGCTAATAACTCCTTTAGCTTGTTAGTAAGAGCTGGCACCACTTCTTCGTACTTACCCACAACTCCAAATTCCGCCTCCCTGAATATATTTGCCTCAGGGTCCTTATTGATGGCTATGATGTGCTTGGAACCTGAACATCCGGCTGTGTGTTGGCTAGCACCTGAAATAGCTATAGCAAAGTAGATGTCCGGGGCAACAATTTTTCCAGTAAGGCCGATATGCAGCCCCTCTGGCACCCAGCCATTATCAGCAGGAGGACGTGAGGCGCCTACCGCACCATGCAGCAAATCGGCTAATGCTTTCAATGTGGTCTGGAAGGGTTGAGGACCACCCATTCCCCTGCCGCCAGAGACAATCACAGGAGCATCCTCAAGCTTGATGCCGACCGCCTCTTCTTTAATAGTTTCTAATATCTTTGTTCTTACCTTTGACGCATCTATGTCAATCTTAGTGGGTATGACCTCTCCTTTCCTTGAGGCGTCACGCTCCAACGGTGACATTGCCTTGGTCCTAACAGTAACCATCTGAGGCATAGACTCGCTGGTGAATACAGCTTGAGCGTTGCCGCCGTAAACAGGACGCGTTTGCACCAACAGCTTTGTCCCTGGATCTATGCGTAAGTCGAGACAATCTGTTGTCACGCTGGCACCTAATCTGAAGGCCAGGCGAGGAGCCAGGTCTCTACCTATGGACGTTTGTCCTATAAGTATCACGCGAGGAGAAATATCCTTGACCAATTTTTCCGCGACTTGCATATAGGAATCAGCCTGGTATTCTTTGAGGGCAGGGTGTTCTACAACATAAACCTTGTCTGCTCCGAAGGCAATTGCTTCTTTGGAAGCTCCGCCAACTGCATCGTTGACCAGTAGGCAAGACAAATTTTCCTTTAACTCATTAGCAAGCTTCCTACCACATCCTAGTAACTCGGTGGTAATTGCGGCTAACTTCCCGTCTGTTAGCTCACCACAAACTAATATACCTTTGTATTCAGCCATTATTTCCTCCTTAACTTTAAAGTAATTTGGCTTCCCGGAGCCTTACAGCCAGTTTAGCACCAGCTTCCGCAGCAGTGTCTCCTCCGATTATTTCACATTTGGATTCCTTGACTGGCTGGAAGAGTTTATCTAGCTTGCTGCGCCTTCCTGCAGCGCCAAGTTTTGAAGGCTCGAGCCCGATATCGGCTGGTTTCCAAACAGCGGGTTGTTTTTTAGCTGCTGCCATGATTCCTTTCAAGGTGGCATAACGCAGTGCTCCTATCCCGCTGGTTACTACAATTAGGGCGGGAAGTGTCACTTCGACAACCTGATAGCCGTCGGGAATAACTCGCTCAACCTTCGCCTTCCCATCGCTGACCTCTACCTTGCGGGCTAACGTCACAGCAGGGATTCCCAAAATCTCAGCGATGCCGAGACCCACTTGCCCCGCATCCCAGTCAGAGGATTGCCTGCCGCAGAAGATAATGTTGTATGCCCCTATTTTCTTTATTGCCGCAGCCAAGGCATTGGCAGTTGACCAACTATCGCCATCTTCAAAAGCCTTGTCCTCGAGGAGGACAAGTTCATCAGCTCCTACGGCTAGCGCTTTCTTAATCACATCGCGAACGAAGTTATTACCTACGCTGAGCGCAGTAATTTTGCCCCCCATGGTATCCTTGATTTTGAGGGCAGCCTCCAAGGCAAATTCCTCATATTGACCGATTACAGGTTTCACCTCTGGTGGTAAGGTCATTTTGTTGTTTACCACCTTAAACACAGCCGGTGGTGCCTCAGGATCAGGCACTTGTTTGCAGCAAACAATCATATTAACTGGCATTGTCTAACCTCCTTAAGAAATTTTGCAACCAAAGGATGATATGGAAAAATTCATCTTTTGTCAACAAACTAAATCAGGTAAATCTGATATGATTGAATTAAGGGATTAAATGGAGATTAAATTCATTGCCGATAACAATGTGGGCAAACTCGCTCGCTGGTTAAGGCTGATTGGCTATGATACTCTGCTGTTTAAGCAGAAAGACGATGGTCAGACGATCAAAATAGCTCTTAGCGAGAGCAGAGTGATTTTGACTAAAGATGCCCAATTTATGAAAAGACGCTTGGTCACAAACGGCAAACTCAAAACTATACATATTAAACAGGATGACCCTAAACTCCAGGTGCAAGAAGTAGTGAAAGCTTTGAAGTTAAATTATCATTTCAGACCCTTCTCGCTTTGTCTGGAATGCAATCGAGCATTGATAGCTCGAGATAAAGAAGAAGTGAAAGACTTGGTTCCCGTTCACGTTTTTGAAACTCAAACTCAATATACCCAGTGTCCCGCCTGCCATCGCGTCTACTGGACGGGCACACACTGGCAGGCCATGGGCAAGAGGTTACAAGACTTGCAAGGAAGAAGCGACGAAAATCGGGTCTCTACCTGATGGCTATCTTCCCAGAGCTTCAATAGTGGCACAGATTAGATAGGAATGCTATACTCAGCCCATAGTGTCAGGAGGATAAAGCTAAACGCCTATGTTATTAGCAATTGATATTGGGAACACCAACGTTAAGGTTGGTATATTTGATGGTGATGAGCTAAAGGCCACCTGGAATTTAGCTACAGGCATTCACCGCACTTCAGACGAGTATGGCGGGGTATTGCTTAACCTTATGGAGCGAAAGAAGGTCTCGCCTTCTAAGGTGACCGGAGTAGCATTATGCAGTGTCGTGCCACCACTGTTGCCTGCGTTCGTGGAATTGTCTGGGAAATATTTAAATACTAAACCCTTGGTGGTCGAAGCTGGCGTCAAGACAGGCATGCGCATACGTCTGGATAACCCTAGGGAAGTTGGTCCTGACCGCGTGGTTGACGCTGTGGCTGCCCAACACCTCTACGGAAAGCCGGTGATAATTATTGACCTTGGCACCGCCACCACCTTCGATGTTGTTTCTCAGGAAGGGGATTACCTTGGTGGGGCTATTGCCCCGGGGATTGTCGTGGCTACCGAAGCTTTATACACTCGTACTGCTGCGCTCCCTCGAATTGGGCTAAGCCGCCCTGAGCAGGTCATCGGCAAAAATACTATCGCAGCTATGCAATCAGGTATAATATTTGGTTACGTCGGGCTTATCGAGGGCATGATCCGACGGATAGAACAGGAATTGGGAAGCAAGGCGAAGGTGGTAGCTACCGGCGGCCAGGCTTACTTTTTAGCCCAGGAAATACCGGCAATAGAGATAGTAAATCCTGATTTAACTTTAATTGGATTGCGTCTTATTTATGAAATGAATAAGGAGCAGTAATGCTTAGGGACAAAACCATAGTTCTGGGAGTAACAGGGGGCATTGCTGCTTACAAAACAGCGGAAATCGCCAGCCAGTTGACTCAGGCAGGCGCCAGCGTGAATGTAATTATGACTGAAGAGGCCATCGAATTCATATCGCCTGTTACCTTTCGGGCGCTTACGGGTAGGCCCGTAGTCACCGAGATGTTCGATTTGGCATCTGAATTCAGTATTGAGCATGTCTCTTTGGCACAAGCTGCTGATGTAGTAGTCATTGCCCCTGCTACGGCTAATATTATTGCCAAGCTGGCTGCTGGCATTGCTGACGATATGCTGTGCTGCACAGTGCTGGCTACCAAAGCGCCGGTGCTTATTGCTCCAGCTATGGAAACCAATATGTATACTAATCCCGTTACCCAGGATAATTTAGCCAAGCTCGAAGCGCGAGATTTTGTGATTATTGGTCCGGCCACGGGCTGGTTAGCCTCGGGCAAAGAAGGTCTGGGACGGCTTGCCGATATCAAGGATATTATCGGCAGCATTTGCCAGGTGTTGGGTAGGGGTGGAGACCTGGCTGGCAGGCATATTGTGGTCACTGCCGGCGGTACTCAAGAGCCTATCGATCCGGTTCGCTACATCAGCAATCGCTCATCGGGGAAGATGGGCTATGCTCTGGCTGAAGCAGCTCGCGACCGGGGCGCTAAAGTAACATTGATTGCAGCACCTACTTCTTTACCCGAGCCCGTAGGCGTTGATGTCATCCAAGTTGGCACAGCTCAGGAAATGCGTCAGGCAGTAGAGAATGTGACTCGCCGGGCTGACGCTCTAATTATGGCCGCCGCCGTAGCTGATTATTGTCCGGTGAAGACAGCTAAAGATAAAATTAAAAAAGGAAAAACGGGGTTAACCTTAGAGCTGGAATGCACCCCGGACATTTTGGGCACGGTTAAGGGGAATTTCATTAAGGTAGGCTTTGCTGCTGAGAGCAGCAACTTGGTGGGAAATGCCAGGGAGAAGCTAAAGCAAAAGGGACTTGCGCTTATTGTAGCTAATGATATTACAGCTAAGTATAGTGGATTTGGCACTGACACCAATCGAGTGACCATAATTGACCGCAAAGGCAAGATTGATAGCTTGCCTCTCTTGGCTAAACGAAAGGTGGCAGACAAGGTTTTGGATAGGGTGGCAGACCTCTTATCCAGTTGGGCAAGTGGGGATGCCGCGAGCTTTGCCGAAATCACTGTGACACGTTCTGTTATCGAGCATAATAGTAATATTCTCATCTACAAAAAATACTGGCATATGTTTCCAGATTCCTCCAGAAGGATCGAATTAACGGCTGATGGGGAGACCGTCAAGCGTAAATTCAATCACGAAAACCATGAATTTGCGCTCGGAGAATGGGTCAGGAAGTATAGGGTAAAAGCGGATGACATAATCAGGATTACACCTATCTTGGCAAAGGAAAAGTATCGTGTCAATTTCATAAAGAAGTCTTGACGTTCAGATTCAAAACTACTAGAAATGTCCGAAATACCTAGTGCCTATGAGCCAGGCAAGATAGAAAAGAAGTGGTATGATTTCTGGCTCAAGCAAGGCTACCTCTCCCCTAAAATAGACCACAAGAAGAAGCCTTTTGTCTGCACTTGGGGCATGCTCTGACTGCGACGCTGGAGGATATCATGGTCAGGTGGCACAGGATGCAAGGTGAGCCCACCCTATGGTTACCGGGGACTGACCACGCTGGCATCGCCACGCAAGTGGTTGTGGAGTGGCAACTGGCTAAACAAGGTAAGACCAAAGATGAAATTGGTAGAGAAAAATTCGCTGAGTTAACCTGGGAATGGGCTAATAAGAGCCGGGAGAACATCAGGCGTCAGCATCAACTTTTAGGAGCTTCATGCGATTGGACCAGAGAGAAATTCACGTTGGACGAGGGTCCAAACAAAGCGGTGCGGACTGCCTTCGTGCGTCTGTACGATAAGGGCTTAATCTATCGCGGAGAGCGAATGATAAACTGGTGTCCCCGTTGTCGGACTGCCCTGTCTGACCT
>JBEKTM010000026.1:0-15734 GCA_049516035.1 Dehalococcoidia bacterium | reverse complement strand
ATGCCCTTCCGCAGGTTGGTCAAAATCATCTCCGTAGTCACTGATTCATAACTCGGATGCCAGCAATCATAATCTGTGACAATAGCCAATGTGGCATAGCATATTTCCGCTTCTCTGGCTAACTTAGCTTCAGGCAAAGCTGTCATTCCAATAACATCAGCACCCCAAGAGCGGTAAAGCTGCGACTCGGCTTTGGTGGAGAACTGCGGACCTTCCATGACTAGATAAGTACCACCTTTATGCACCTTGGCCCCAACCTTAGTGCTTGCCTTAAAGGAGACTTGACTCAAAACAGGACAGAAAGGTTCTGCGAGAGAGACGTGCCCTACTATCCCATCGGTGAAGAAGGTGCTGGCTCTTCCTTTGGTAGCATCAATTAGCTGGTCAGGAATAACTATATCCAGAGGTTCTATCTCTTCCTTGAGACTGCCCACAGCGCTTACAGAGATAATCCTTTCTACCCCCAGTGATTTCAAGGCATAGACATTAGCTTTCGCCGGTAGTTCACTAGGGCTTATTCGATGTCCTTCGCCATGCCTAGGAAGAAAGGCAACCTTTACTCCATCTAGACTGCCCAAGATAATAGCGTCGCTGGGCTCGCCAAAGGGCGTGCTAACCTTCACTTTCTCCACCCCTGTCATCCCCTCCATCTTATACAGCCCGCTTCCGCCAATGATACCGACTTTCGCTTCAGACATTTGATTTCACTTGCTCCTGATTCTTGTCTGTGATTATAACACAAGAGGACACTGCGACTTAGCTAGAATCACCTAGCATAGTTTGAATTAAAGAAGCATCCTATTTCTTCGTTGAGATTTGAAGAAAGAACTCTAGACTCTCTCCTTCTTGCTTTTTCGATTTGAATCTAATGGAATGTGTTTGGGGTAGCAGCCGTAACAACTTGTTATCAGAGTTATTGAAATGAGACAATCAAGCAGCAGGATGGTAGATAATCTGTTCTGTCCTTGCTATAATCCCTGTGGCAAACAACTAGAAGCAACCATATCTATTTGAGGCACGGTTGCCATATGTTACAGCTCAATATACCATGCCACGAAAAGGGAGGAAAACATGGAATTACTGAAAAGGCTTTCTGAGACCCCGGGAATCCCCGGGAGAGAGGAAGCAATGCGGGTCATCGTTCGCGAGGCGTTGACTGGCCATGTGGACGAGATCAGTGTGGACCGTCTGGGGAATGTCATCGCTCACAGGAAGGGTACCGGTCCGAAGGTGGCAGTAGCGGCACACATGGACGAGATTGGATTCCTCGTGTCTCACGTGGATGAAGAAACAGGGTTTCTCCACATCGACCCAGTAGGTGGGTTCGACCCTCGCACTCTAATTGCTCAGCGGGTGGCCATCCATGCCAGAGGTGGTGCTACTTACGGGCTCATCGGCACTAAACCTGTCCACGTTCTCACAGAGGAAGAACGAAAAAAGACACCTGAAATGAAGGACTTGTTCGTTGATATTGGTCTCTCTGGCAAGGAAGCCAAAGAACGGGTGCGCGTCGGCGATCCCGTGACCCTTGTGCAGACATTCGCTGACGTGGGAAACCTCGTCACAGGCAAGGCACTTGATGACCGAGTGGGTGTGTATGTAGGGATTGAGGCAGTGAAAAGACTGGGAAAGCACAAAGCTGATGTCTATTTTATAGCCACAGTCCAGGAGGAAGTAGGGCTCCGGGGAGCACGGACATCTGCGTTCGCAGTTGCCCCTGACATCGGAGTGGCACTGGATGTGACCATCGCTTGTGATATACCCAGCGTGCCAGCTTATGAGCAACTAACCTGCCTCGGCAAGGGTGTAGCCATCAAGGTAAAGGATGCATGGTCCATCTCTCATCCCGGGCTTGTGCAGTTCCTGGTGAACTTAGCAGAAGAACGAAAGATCCGGTATCAGCTTGAGATACTGCCGCGGGGTGGCACCGATGCCGGAGCAATCCAGCCTGCCCGGGAGGGCGTAGCTGTGGTCACCATCTCTATCCCTACCCGTTACGTTCACACCGTGGTGGAGACAGCCCATAAGGAGGACATCGAGGCTGCGATCAACCTCCTTGTCGCTTTTCTCGAGACCTGTCACGAGGCTGACCTCAGGCTATAGCGTCTCGGACATCCCCGAGGTCACACATTGCTGAATGCTGAGCCGAGTCACTTCATATAAGAGCCATTTGGTTGGCTTCACGTGCTCCGCAGTCTCTCGCGTGGATAGATGGAGAGGTCTAGGCTGCGACAGAGACTTGTACTGCAGGCATTTGATATCCGTTAACCGTTTAGAGCATAACACTCCGGCAATGCTCTTTCCAGAAACAGATTTTGTAAGTTGTTACGCTTAAACGGGGATATACTCAGGAGGCCTAACTACAACGAGCTTTATGGCTTCTGACTCGCATCCCACAGCACAAACACCGCAACCAAAACACTTTTCTGAGTTTACCTGCGCCTTGAGTTTCTTTTCCCCTGAGATTTTGACCATTTCTATCGCCTCAAAGGGGCACTTCTCTACACAAGTCTGACACCCTTTGCAAGTTGCCTTGTCTACCTCCGCCTGAAATCTGCTCTTAGCCACTCCTTTCTCCAAGACGCCATACTTAGTAAGAGGATAGTAAAAGACACAGCAGGTGGCGCAGCAATTGCAAACCACATTGGGAACTCCGGAATTGTTATACACACTGTGTATGAGACCGGCCTCCTCCGCAATATCCATGACCTTCATCGCCTCATCCTTAGTCAGTTCCTTCCCAGTCCCTCTGGTTATGGCATATTCTGCTGCTCGGTTAACTTGAATACAAACCTCAGTTGGTAAATCACACCTTGTGGCTATTCTGCGACAAGAGCAGTGAGCTAGAGCAAGCTTGGTGGCCTTATCAACAATAGCTTCCACATCCTCAGACGGAAGGAGTTTTGTTCCTTTGGAGATAGCTTTTCTAGCTGGAATTACCCTCCACACAGGCATTTGCCAGGCCTGAACAGTCTTCGCCCAATCAGCGTACCATTCTGTCTGACAGAAATCTTCCCAGAGGTCGAGGAGCTCACGCCCCCAAACGTCATCCAATCTCACATCAGTGGCCGTGCCATCATGGAGCTGAAATATATCCCTGGCAAACCGATAACCCTTAGAAGTCATGAAGACGACCCCTTTCCCAAAAAGCCCCTTGAGCGTTTCGTTCACATCTTCTTCTTTCTTGCCCAGCTTCTGGGCAAGCTCAGCTACGGGGCAAGGAAGAGAAGCTACTATCTCCGCTTCTTCCTCATCCATGAGCCTTTTGAGCACCTTCCTAAGCCTCTCCGACCCAGCATAACCAAGCTTCTCAGCTAAGACTACGTAGGCATCTCCCATTTGTGTGCCTCCTCCTTACTTTGCGTAATGAAAAACACAATCCCCTGCTTATCGATCCCTCGTCCCACCTCCCCTTCTTCCTCAAGATATTTCAAGTGAGCCAGAGCTTCTCCAAAAGCAAACCACTTTTGCGCTGCAGGAAATAAATCCCAGGATTTGTAACTTATATCCCAAGTCATCTGTGATGCAATCTGGAAGGCATTTTGCTTACCTTTTCCCAGAATAGAGATAACTTCCATAAGCCGTGTCTGGTGGTGTTGCTTCAGCTCCCGAATTCGCTCTTTTTGATTCTTAAAGATACTCCTATGGCCGGGCAGCACAAGTTCAGCATCCAAATCACAGACTTTGTCCAGGCTCATCAGATATTCTTTTAACGCATTCCTCTCATCGGAGGAGAGAGTGATATTCGGAGTTATGTCAACAAGGATATGGTCACCGCATATGAATATTTTCTTGTTGGGCTCGTAAAGACAAATGTGACCCTCAGTATGCCCTGGGGTTTCAATACATTCAAACAGGTAATCCCCGATGCTTATCGTATCGCCGTCCTTGGAGACACACAAATTCAAAGAATTATTTGGGCTATATCTACGACCAGGGTGGCTTCCGATAGCCTTCTCCAACTCTTCTTCGGGAAAGCCGCATTTACGAGCAAAATCAATCTGCTTCTCCCAGTGCTCAGGCGTAGCAGACCTAATAATTTCCGCATCTGCCCAGCCGAAGTAGATTCGTGCCCCTTCACCAGAGAGAGCTGATACTAAACCTGAGTGGTCGGCATGCATGTGCGTGATGAAGAAATCAGCTTGTTTTGAGTCCACGCCACATTCCTTTAAGCCGGAAACAAGTGCCATCATACAGTCCTCTCGATTCCATCCAGTATCAATAATTAAAGACCGCTCTGCCCCCTTTATAACGTAGGAGTTGGTGGCTTTCAGAGGACTTCCGGGGAGAGGAACCTTAATTCTATAAAGACCTGGTAAGATTTCCTCGAACAATGCTCTTTAAAATCCTTCTCTCAATATTGACCACGAACACAGTGTAACTTCAACCACATTAGCCATATGTGAATGCAAACCTAGCATATTTCCCTAGAATTGTCCACCATCGAGCCTCTTTTTTCTGCAGGGGTATTGCATTTCACTACATCTGGTGGTAAAATGTTTCCATACCACAATATCTAGGAGGGGTTGGTGAACTGTCCTTACTGTGGCAAGCAGGATTCAAGGGTGATAGATTCCCGAAGTCTAGACGAGGGAGTGAGACGTCGAAGGAAATGTCTCGCTTGCAATGCTCGTTTCACTACTTACGAGCGTGTACAGCCACATGACATCTTCGTTATCAAGAAGGATGGACGACGTGAGGAATTCAGCCGGGATAAGCTCTTGCTAGGAATCCGCAAAGCTTGTGAGAAACGCCCCCTTCCTACAGGCGCCATTGATAAATTTGTGGACACCGTCGAGGCTGAGCTTTACAAGGTGGGTAAAAGCGAAGTCCCTAGTTCCTATATTGGTGATTTGGTTATGGAGGGATTAAAGAAGCTAGACCATATTGCTTACATTCGTTTTGCCAGTGTTTATCGGGAATTTGCTGATATCGGCGCTTTAAAACAAGAGGTGGACAGCCTGGCGGTACGAAGAGAGCTAACGCCAGTAAACCAGCTACCGCTGCCCTCTTCTGAGGTGGTGAATTCCCTAGTTGGTCGCAAGAGGGGATAAAATGCCCAAAACCCGTCGGAAAGAGAACCAAAAAACTATTGGTCGAGATAGAGTAGCTCAAGCTGTTTTCGCTGCTGGTGAGTCCATGGGTATAAGTGATAGGAAATTGTTGGAAAAGTTTACAGAACAAGTGAGTCAGCGTCTAGAGGTAACTCATCCCTTCCCAGGCATGGAGAAATTAGTTCCTCGGCAAACCAAACAACCTGTGTCCTCTTCTCAAATTCAGGCAATGGTTAAGGAGATTCTAACTGCCGATCAATTTTCTCCCCAAGCTATAAGTCAAGTCATTTCTGGAATCAAAGTTAGTGATAATGCCTTAAGAGTTCTGGAAAGGAGATACCTAACAAAAGACGGGGATGGGAAGGTTATTGAGACCCCACAAGAGCTATTCCGTCGCGTTGCCAGGCACATTGCTTCAGCCGAGCTTATCTACAATCCCAAGGCAGATGTCTCTCTTTATGAAGAGGCTTTTTATCAACTAATGGAAAACTTAGAATTTCTACCTAACTCCCCTACTCTAATGAATGCCGGTCACGAACTAGGACAGTTATCAGCTTGCTTTGTTTTACCTATTAAGGATTCTATGGAGTCTATTTTTGATGCGGTTAAATATACTGCCTTGATCCATAAAAGTGGTGGTGGTACCGGCTTTTCCTTTTCCCGACTCAGACCGGAAAGGGATAGAGTGGGTTCTACAGGTGGCATTGCTAGCGGCCCTGTTTCCTTCATGCGCGTATTTGATACAACCACCGATGTCATAAAGCAAGGTGGTATGCGCCGCGGAGCCAATATGGCCATACTTAACGTTAACCATCCTGATATTTTGAAATTCATCGACGCCAAAGGAGACCCTCAGGCTCTAAACAACTTTAACCTTTCCGTAGCTGTGACTGATGAGTTTATGAAAGCGGTGGAAAAAGGCACCGATTATAATCTACTGAACCCGCGAACTGGAGAGGTGGTGGATAAGCTTAATGCCCGAAAGGTATTTGACAAAATAGTTGACATGGCTTGGCGCACTGGCGACCCGGGTGTTGTGTTTATTGATGAGATAAACAGGCATAACCCTACGCCTAAATTGGGCAAAATAGAAAGCACTAACCCTTGTGGGGAACAACCACTGCTCCCATTTGAATCTTGTAACTTAGGCTCTATAAATCTGTCTAAGATGGTGGCGGATAAAGATGGCAAGCCATACATTGACTATGACAAGCTATCCCAAATAGTCAAGCTGGCAGTCCGCTTCCTCGACAATGTGATTGAAGTCAACCAATTCCCACTACCAGAGATTGCGGAGATGACAAAAACTACCAGGAAAATAGGCCTGGGGGTGATGGGTTTTGCTGACATGCTGATTCGGCTTGGTGTCCCTTATGATACTGAACAAGGGCTTGTTGCGGCCGAGGAAATTGCTCATTTCATATCTGCAGAGGCTGATAAAGCCTCAATAAAGCTAGCTCAAGAAAGGGGAGGCTTTCCTGCTTTCCAGGGAAGCGTTTATGACGTGCCCGATGGTCCTCACTTTCGAAATGCCTCTCGGACTACCATTGCTCCTACTGGCAGTTTAAGCATAATAGCTAACTGCTCCAGTGGCATTGAACCCTTATTTGCCTTAAGCTACGTGCGTCATATCCTAGAAGGCGAAGAATTTATAGAAGTGAACCCTTATTTTGAGGAAGCAGCTAAAAAGGGAGGATTCTATTCTCCGGAACTAATGAAGCAGCTAGCTGAAGGAAAGAGATTAAAAGATATAGAAGAAGTTCCTGAAGAAATAAAAAGACTCTTCGTCACCGCCCATGACATATCTCCTGAGTGGCACGTTAAGATGCAGGCAGTTTTCCAAAAATTTACCGATAGCGCTGTATCCAAGACAGTCAATTTTCCTCACGAGGCGACGCCCGAAGATGTAGCCAAAGTATACATGTTGGCCTACCAAGAAGACTTAAAGGGAATAACTATTTACCGGGATAGGAGCAGAGACAGTCAAGTCCTCACTGTAGGTGAGGAAGCAAAAAGGACTGAAGGTAAGCTAGCTCCCCGGAAAAGGCCCAAAGTTACCAGGGGTGTAACCGAAAGAGTAAACACGGGGTGTGGCTATATCTACGTCACAGTAAATTTCGATGAGCAAGGAATATCCGAAGTTTTCTCCACCTTGGGGAAGGCTGGAGGTTGTGCGGCAGCACAGCTTGAGGCTATTAGCCGCCTCACATCTGTAGCTCTAAGGTCTGGAATAGATGTAGATTCTATTGTGAAGCACCTGCGCGGCATCAGATGCCCTTCTATTGCTTGGGAGCAGGGACACGCTATTTTGTCCTGTGCTGATGCCATCGCTAGCGTGCTTGAGAAGTATGTTAAAAAAGAAGGGACTGTTAGCAATTCTGAGACGCCTTCTCAAGATCCTGAGATGATTAAGAGTTGGGCTGGACAATGTCCCGATTGTGGTGGTCCTCTAATTTATCAGGAAGGCTGCAATATTTGCCTCGCCTGTGGCTTTACTAAATGTGGATAGAATTGGAGAAAGGCATGTCCTGAGCGGAGTCGAAGGATGGGTAGCACGAGAGGTAGTTATTATTCAGCTCTTAAGCAGATAACTAAAGTTGCCAATTCGGCTCTTAGTTTAAAGAGAATTTGTAATTCCATAGCTAAAAGCGCTGCTCAAGCAGTGCAGGCCAATGGCTGCCGCATTTTATCCCTCAATTCTCACAAGGAATATTTGATTACTATAGGAGCACATGGTTTGAGCGACATTTTCCTGAAAAAAGGCCCTCTTGACGTCCATAAAAGCCTCCCCGATATCCTCGAAGGAAAGGTGGTATTTATTGCTGATGCTGCTAAAGATGAAAGAGTTCAATATCCACAAATAGCATCATCGCAAGGAATATCCTCTATTCTGGGGGTCCCCATACTTGGGAAAGGAGAAGCCATCGGGGAGATTCGAATTTACACTCGTGAACCTCGCCAATTCTCCGAAGCTGATAAAGGCTTCCTCCTCAGCGTTGCTAATATTTGCGCTGTCGTCTTTGAGAAAGCAGAGCTTCATCAATTGTTAGAGCAAGACTATAAGGTAAGTGAGAAACGAAGAAAATCCTCTCGAATGTCGCCGTTACCCACTACGACGCTGAGGTCAACTAGTTTCGCCCATCCCAGCGAGGAAGATTTCGCCAAACTTTTAGACTTCTACTGCATTGAATGGCTTTACGAGCCTCGTTCCTTTCCCCTTAGATGGGAAGGCAATAAGATAGCCGAGATGTTCACCCCCGATTTTTATTTGCCCGAGTTAGACCTTTATGTTGAGCTCACCACATTAAAACAAAATCTGCTAACCGAAAAGAATCGCAAGCTGCGTCAGCTCAGAGAACTTTACCCTGAAGTTAATATCAGGCTGCTGAACAAAAATGATTTTCTCAAGCTGCTAGCCAAATATGGTTATGGCCCTCTCGGCGAAGCTAAGGTAGAGGGAATCGACCGAGTCTTGTACAGCCACGTCAAAATTCAACGAAGGGTAAGAACCTTAGCCAGGCGCATTTCACATGATTACGCTGGTCAGCGATTAGTGCTAATAGGCATCTTGAAGGGCGTCGTCTGCTTTATGGCTGACTTGATGCAGCACCTTTCCATTCCGGTCACCCTGGACTTTATGGCTATCTCATACTACGGTGGTGATGGTCAGGTAGTCAAGATAACCAGAGACCTCGATAGCAGCATAACAGGGCAACATGTACTGATGGTTGAAGACATTGTAGATACCGGCATGACACTGAATTACATTCTCAGTCATCTCTCCGCTCACAATCCTGCCAGTCTTCGCGTTTGTACCTTACTTGATAAGAGAGCACGTCGATTGATAGATGTTCCGCTTGATTATGTAGGCTTCGAGGTTCCCGATGAGTTCGTAGTGGGTTATGGATTAGATTACAAGGGAGAGTATCGTAATTTGCCCTTTATTGGCATCCTCCACCCCGAGCTAACCAAAGTCACAGAGCCGCGATAACCACCCCCATTTAGCCTTATTTTTCTGGGTAATATTTATAGCACTCACAACAAATAAAAAGTGCCCCAAGTAACCTCCCGTTTCTTGGCTCCCCACCCCGTCTCCTTTCTGCTTCCACCTACCTTGCACTAGGCCTTTTACCTCCCAGTACTTTTCAGCTTCCACTTACTCGGCGGTTGGTTCCGCACTCGCCAAGTTCTTGCTTAATTACTTGGAGCATTATTATAATAACACACCTCTAAAGCTTTGTCAAGAGGGTGTGAGAAATTCCTCAAAGAACAAGCATAATTATCAAACACAGAGCCATAATTAACAAATTCTATATGATACATTAGCTGTCTCTCCTAAGAAATATCTACAACGTGAAGGCACCACAAGCTAGGCCATTTCAGCCATAATTAATGCTGCTCATTTGGGGTGAGCGTCCCATTTAGCACTAAATTTCTCTTTTACTTGTGGATTAACCAAACCCTGAGGCCACTCTCCTTGCAACACTCTGGCTACCTCTTCCCAGGGCCATCTAAATAGTTCTTCATGTGACTCCTCGGAATAGTAAGCAAAATGACCGGTAATGAGGACATTGTTAAGCTTGAGCAAGGGATTGTCGCGGCTAGGAGGCTCTGACTCCAACACATCCAGACCAGCACCGGCAATTAGTCCCTCTGAAAGGGCAGTATAAAGAGCCTTTTCATCCACGAGTTCTCCACGGGCTGTGTTGATGAAATAAGCGGTGGGCTTCATCTTCTTGAATTGCTGAAGCCCCATCATGTGTTTGGTTTGTGGGGTGAGAATAGTATGCATGGAAACAAAATCTGACTCTTTAAGCAACTGGTCGAGCTCTACCGATTCCACTTTAGATGTCTTAAACAAGATGTCGGGCACATGGGGGGCGTAGGTTATGATTCTAAAGCCAAAAACTTTGGCTTTGGGGACAAGGGTACGAGCTATATTGCCAAAGCCAATAAGCCCTAAGGTTTGCCCAGATAGCCGATGTAACGGCTTCAAGGCACTCAAATAATCTGCCTGGGTACTCCATTTTCCACTCTTAATGTCAGGAACTAATTGATAAAACTTCCTGGCGCAGGCGAGAATAAGTGCCATAGCGTGGTCTGAGACTTCTTCCAAACAATAATAGGGAACATTGGCAACACAAACACCTTTTTCAGTAGCTGCGGCTATGTCTACATTGTCATAACCTATACCAGTAAGGGCAATCAGTCGGCATTTGTTTAGATTCTCAATTACTTTGCGACTAAAGACATACCCGGGCGTTATCCTTATTCCCAGTGCTATGACAGCATCAGCTTCAGAACAGGCGGAGATAAGTTCTTCCTCAATAGTACAGAAGGTCTTCTCCACCTCTGCCCCTAGTTTGGTCAATAATTCATCGTAGGTGGGGATTGCTCCGGGCACATAAAAGCTAACAACTACTTTAGAGCTCACATTTCTGCCTCCCTTTTTATTCTGCTAAGGCAATCTCCATCGCCTCAAATTTCACGATTATAGTACCACCCACTCGCTTGTACTGAGCCGTACTATAGTATACTATAATAGACAATCTGGGCCGATCTAACCAAAAACGGAACTAAAAGATATTAGTTCGAGCGGTAACGAAATAGGAGGTTAAGATGTCTGATGTGATAGCTAAGGTAATATTCCAGAAGGGGACTTGCGAAGCTCACAAGGTTGGTGATGAGTTTGTCATCGGAGAAAAGACTCCGCCTAACGTTTGTTCATGGGCTTTTTACTCCCTCTTTCCTTTTGCCCAAGTCCTGCAATTTGGCGGTTCGTTCCCTTGGGAGAAAGATAAAAACAAGGCTATTGTTGCCTGTCCCGACCCAACAAATCAGGTGGTATTTGAACTGAGGCACACTTCGCCTTCAAGGAGACGATCGCGAGGCCAGGCGACCAAAAATAAACTAAAATAAACGAATCCTAGCTGACCCTATCGCTGAGCTGCTTCTTCAAACTCCCAGCCTTGCGTTTATATCGATCAGCCGACGCAGTACATCCAATACCCAAGCAAACAAACGCAATTCCAAAAAGCCCAAGCAGACTCGATGAGACAAGAAGGACACTACTGGCCATCATTCCTACTGTTACAAGCACTGTTGCTAAAATAACGTACATATTTGCCCTATCTTTCGCTTCATCAACTTCCTCCTGGATCTGAAACCCTTGCCGCTCCATATCTTCCCCAACTAAAATCTCCCCACATTTAGGGCAGAACACTACATCTTCATCTATTTTTTCCCCGCAGTATTGACAGCGTGGCATGACCACACCTCCCCGTCTCTTTACAATATTATAAAATAACGCCAACCAAAATGCACTATCCTTCGGTAGCGTGTACGCAGGAGATTATCACCAGGTCTTACAAAAATTTTTTAAAACCTGCAGTAACGCTTCAGCAGCAAGCTTTTCCGATAATATCTAGCCTTTCAGCCAGGGCATCATATTCCTGAGCTTTTTGCCCACAACTTCGATGGGATGCTCTGCTTCCATCCGCTTCATAGCATTAAAACTGGGGCGGCCAGCTTGGTTTTCCAGAATCCATTCTGTAGCAAAGCTGCCATCCTGAATCTCTGCCAGGATTTGCTCCATTTCCTCCCTGACCAAATCATCAATGACCCGTGGCCCTCGCGTATAATCTCCGTACTCTGCCGTATCACTTACCGAATTACGCATATAACTCAAACCACCTTGATATATGAGGTCAACGATGAGCTTCAACTCGTGGCAAACCTCGAAATAGGCAATCTCCGGTTGATAGCCAGCCCCTATCAATGTTTCAAAGCCAGCCTTTATCAAAGACGAGACTCCTCCACAAAGCACCGTTTGCTCGCCGAAGAGGTCGGTCTCAGTCTCTTCAGCAAAAGTCGTTTCTAGAACCCCGGCTCTAGTGCAACCAATCCCCTTGGCGTAGGCCAGAGCTGTGTCTTTGGCTTTCCCCGAGGCATCTTGGTGGATAGCCACCAAAGCCGGAGCTCCTGAACCCTCAGTATAAAGTCTTCTGAGCATATGTCCCGGACATTTAGGTGCTATCATGCTAACATCAACTTCCACTGGAGGCACGATTTGGGAAAAGTGAATACTAAAACCATGAGCAAACATAAGTGTCTTGCCTCGAGCCATTTCTTTCTCAATTGACTCTCGATAGATTCTGGGCTGCACAGTATCCGGAGCTAGCATAACAACTATATTTGCCTCCTTGGCTACTTCAGCGGCAGTGGCCACCTCAAAACCAGCTTTCTTTGCCTCTTTCCAGACTTTGGTGCCTGGTAATTCAGCAACAATGACCTGGCACCCGCTGTCCCTTAGGTTCTGGGCATGAGCATGTCCTTGACTACCAAAGCCAATAATGCCGATTGTCTTTCTCTTGAGCAAATTTAGGTTAGCATCCTTGTCATAATAAATTTTAGCCATAATCCCTCCTTGTTAACTTCCAGTTGTCAGCTATTAGCAGTCATCTAAGAACTGCTTCCGCGAGTTAAAGCTATCTTGCCAGTTCGTGAAACTTCCTTAACACCAAAATCACGAAGGAGTCCGAGCAGAGAATTTACTTTATCTTCGTCCCCGGTCACCTCCACTGTCACTGAACCTGGAGCAACATCAACTATGTTAGCCCGGAAAATATCCACGATTTGCATAATCTCGCTTCTTGTCGAGGCAGTAGCCTTCACTTTGATTAAAGCCAATTCTCTGGTCATCATGTCTTCTTCGGTTATATCAGAGACTTTAACCACGTTGATTAGCTTTTCCAATTGCTTTCTTACCTGCTCAATTTGAGCAGAATCACCGATAGCAACAATGGTCATGCGAGATAAGCCGGGATGTTCACTACCACCTACAGCAAGACTCTGAATATTAAAGGAGCGCCGTCGGAATAAACTAGCTACTCGATTAAGCACTCCAGGTTTATCTTCCACTAAAGCTACTAAAGTGTGTTTTGTATCAGTCAATTTGCCCTCCCATAGATAAATTCAAAACCCTCATCTTTTGGTCATCGGAATTTTATAATTGATTCTTAGAATTTTCCCCCCAATATTTCCGTCCTTGATGGCTCAAAAAATCTGGCCAGGCTTTCCCCTGGTGGCACTATGGGATAAATGTTCTCCTCGGGCTCGATAAGAAAATCGATAAGAAAAGCTCCGGAGTACTCCATGGCTTTCTGTATAGCCGGGATGACCTCCTCTCTGCGTCTCACCCTGACACCAGGAATGTCATATGCTTCGGCAATTTTGACAAAATCGGGATTCCAAAGTTTAGTGTCAACGTAGCGCCTTTCATAGAATAGCTCTTGCCACTGTCTTACCATGCCCAAATACCCATTGTTCATGATAGCTATTTTCACAGCAATGTTTTCTTGTGTTATGGTAGCTAACTCCTGGATAGTCATCTGAAAACCGCCGTCGCCAGCAATACACCATACTACCTCCTCGGGACGACCGACCTTGACTCCCATAGCTGCGGGTAATTCAAACCCCATAGGCGCCAAACCTCCCGCAGAAATAAAGCTGTTGGGCTTGGTATAAGTAAAATACCGTGCCGCAAACATTTGATTCTGCCCCACCCCGGTAACTACCAAAGCATTACCTTGTGTGACCTCGTAGATCTCGTGAATAATGTACTGAGGCAATAGCTCATCGCTTTGTCTAATTTCTAGCGATGGATAGTCATACCTCCACTGTTCTATTTGAGAAAGCCAATCCACATGCTCTTTTCTCTCAATCTCTCTATTCAGGGCTGTGAGCACACTTTTTATATCTCCGACCACAGGAATATCTACGGGGACATTCTTTCCAATCTCTGCAGGGTCGATATCGATGTGAATGACGCGGGCATTGGGAGCAAATTCATCGGTATTTGCTGTAGCCCGGTCATCAAATCTCATGCCGATAGCGATAAGAATGTCAGCGTTTTGCACTGCCATATTGGCACAGCCTGTGCCATGCATCCCCATCATGCCCAGATTGAGTATATGGTTTCCCGGGAAGGAGCTCAGGCCCAGAAGTGTGTGAGCCACTGGTAGTTGTGCTTTCTCTGCAAATTCCTTAAACTCATCGTAGGCTTGGGAAATAATTATCCCCCGGCCAGCGATGACAACAGGCTGCTCAGCTTCGTTAATGAGCTTGGCGGCCTTCTTAATTTGAGCCGGATGTCCGCGAGAGATAACCTTATAGCCCGGCAAATCAATCTTATCTGGATAAACAAATTCCGTTTGCTCTTGCTGGACATCCCGCGGTATGTCAATAAGCACAGGTCCCGGCCTCCCCGTCTGCGCAATATGGAAGGCCTCTTTAACCGTCTTAGCCAGCTCAGCAACATCGGTAACAAGATAGTTATGCTTGGTAATGGGGATAGTGATGCCTGTGATATCCGTCTCTTGAAAGGCATCCTTGCCAATGACAGGTCTGGCTACCTGGCCAGTTATAGCTACCATGGGGGCGGAATCCATATAAGCACAGGCAATGCCAGTAACCAGATTGGTAGCTCCCGGCCCCGAAGTAGCAACACAGACACCCGCTTTATGAGTGACTCGCGCATAGCCATCGGCGGCATGAGCCGCTCCCTGCTCATGGCGGACCAATATATGTCGAAGTTGAGGATATTGGGGGAAAGCATCGTATAGCGGTAAGACAGCACCACCAAGAATGCCGAAAATAACCTCCACTCCTTCTTTAATTAAACTCTCGCAGAGAATCTGAGCACCAGTTTTCTTCATTGAATAGCTCCTTATCCAGCAAACACCGCCCCAGTGCTGGCCGAGCTTACTTTATCACTATACCTCTTGAGATAGCCAGCCTTAATCCTGGGTTTAAAGGCAGGCAATGAAGCCAACCGTTGTTTTAGCTCTTTTTGGCTTAATTCCACTTCCAATTTGTGGTCAGGTATGTTTATCTTAATCATATCGCCATTCCACAAAGCCGCTATCGGACCTTTATCGGCTGCCTCGGGAGAGACATGACCGATGGCTGCTCCGCGCGTGCCTCCGGAAAAGCGTCCATCTGTAATGAGCGCCACCTTCTTATCCATTCCCATACCGCTGAGAAGGGAAGTGGCTGCCAGCATCTCCCGCATTCCTGGCCCGCCCTTGGGGCCTTCATAACGAATGATGATTACCTCGCCTGACTTAAATTCGCCTTTCATTATCGCCGCCGTGGCTTCCTCCTCACTATTGAAAACTCTCGCTGGACCTCGATGAATTAACATTTCGGGAGCTACTGCAGCGGTTTTCACCACGGCGCCGTCAGGTGCCAAATTACCAAATAATATGCTAATACCACCGGTAGGAGCATACGGCTGCGACAGAGAACGGATTACTTCTCTGTTTTTAACTCTGGCTCTCTTCGCTATGTCGCCTATTAGCTGGCCCACAATGGTGCCTGTCTCAAGCTTCAGCAACCCCGATAGCTCGTGCAGTATCGCAGGAATGCCACCGGCTAAATCCAAGTCCTCAATATGATAATCGCCGGCCGGGCTTAATTTACAGATAGTAGGAACGGAGTCACTAATCTCGCTTATCAGGGATAAGGGAAAATTTATCCCAGCTTCATGTGCTATGGCGGTAAGATGCAACACGGAATTTGTGCTGCCACCCAGGGCCATGTCCACAACGAAGGCATTATAAAGGGAATCCTTGGTGATAACATCTCTAGGCCGAATGTCTTTAGCCAGCACTTCTATGA
>JBEKTM010000025.1:0-16000 GCA_049516035.1 Dehalococcoidia bacterium | reverse complement strand
GCATAGACAGCCGCTGTCATACCGGCAGGGCCGCCACCGATGATAATCAACTCATACATATCTCACCTTAGCGAACTAAAGTCCTAACTTCTCCTTGAGTTGCGCCTCATCGAACCCGATCAGCACCGCATTGTCAATGCAAATTGTGGGGACCGCCAGTGAATTACATTTACTCTTCATTTCCTCGCGGGCCGCTTTATCTTTAACTATATCAAATTCTTGATACTTGATGCCGTTATCGTCCAAGAACTTCTTAGCCATCTTACAATAGGGACAGGTAGGGGTAGTGTAGATTTTAACCTCGCGTGCCATCTTTCCTCCTGAGTTTTTATTTTAAGCAGTGTGCCTGCTCTCTGCCTATAAAAGATAAAAGGACTATCTAGCCAGTCCTTAGCAAACATACAGAATGCCTAGCTGCGAGCTAGCTTTGTCTAAATTTTGTATATTGTCAGCTCCGACCACATCATCCCACCTTTTAGGGCAAGATAAACGAAAAAAGCGGTCACTTAAAAGAATAAGCAGAAACAGCTTTCTTGTCAAGCAGTTAACAATTAAGAATCTCTTAAGAACCTGCGGTGTAGGCTTCATTTCAATCTTGCGTCGTCTCTTCAACCAGCTCTTTTCTCGTCATCCTTACTTTGTGCAGGACACTATTTTCTCAACTTTTCTATGCCACAGCGGGTGTCTTGTGTTGGCCTCACCTTGGCTCTTATCTCAGCCAGGAGTTCCCAGGCCCCTTTTATATCCCGGTCCATGAGGACTTGTTCTAACTTGGTTACTTGCTGTTCATCCAAAGTTATCACAGCTTTCGGCATTGATCACCTCCATATCTATTTTTTGCTTAATCCTTCAGCCTTTCTGGCACCTTTTACATAAACCGCGAAATTCGAGCCAATGGTGTGAAATCTTAAAGCCCGTTTTGCGAGCTATTCTCTCGTTAATCTTTTCGTCAACTGGCTCATCTATATCAAAGACGCGTCTACATTTCTCGCACCTAAAATGGTAGTGATTTGCGGGATTACCATCAAATCTACTAAAAGTGCTGCCCAAATCTATCTCCAAAATTTCCCCACTTTCCCGTAATAGTTTTAGGTTTCGATAAACTGTTCCCAGACTAATATTGGGAATTTCTTTCCGCACTTCGTTATATATCCAGTCAGCAGCGGGGTGTGAGGTCGTACCCCTAAGGACCTTAAGAATAGCTTCCCTTTGTTTAGTTTTTCTCAACATATACTGATAATAGTTATCATTAGCAATTATAATTTCCCAGTCTCTTTTTGTCAAGGGGTCATTTTAATAGAGGAAGATGGAGTCAACTTTATTTTTATCCTACTTATCTGCGCGCCTCCCACTTTTTTGTCATTGGGAGCACCTGAAAGGTGCGTGGAAATCCCTGGAATTGGGGGTCTGTTACGAGCGTAAGAAATAAATCCCGCTGAGAGATTGCTTTGTCGCTGCGCTCCTCGCAATGACAAGGAGGAGTGTGCTTCACATCTTTTCCGGGGCAGCCATACCCATGAGATGAAGTACTTTAGCCAGGGCAATCTGAGTGGCCTTGACCAGCTTGAGGCGAGCTTTAGTTAGCGCTTCGTCCTTAGAGACGACCCGGCATTGCTTGTAGAAGCTGTGAAACACGGTGGCTAAATCCTGGGCATAGTAAGGCATGTGGTGAGGCTCGAGATTAACTGCCACCCGTTCTACTATTTCGGGGAGGAGTATTAGGCTGCGAATTAGGGTTAACTCCGGCTCGGTGGTAAGCAGAGAAACATCGCCCTGACTGCAGTCTATCTTCTGCTGTTGCGCTAAGCGAAGAATGCTGGCAATCCGAGCGTGAGCATATTGAACGTAGTACACAGGGTTGTCTGCTGATTGCCTCTTAGCCAGCTCTAGGTCGAAATCCATCTGGCTGTCAGCAGAGCGAGAGAGGAATATGAAGCGGCAGGCATCTGGGCCTACCTCTTCTATAAGTTCCTGTAAAGTAACGATATCACCACTGCGCTTGGATACTTTAACTATCTCCTGTCCACGCCGCAGGGTAACTAGCTGGCAGATTATTACCTTAAGCTGCTCAGGATCACATCCTAGAGCCTTGAGCACTGCTTTCATGCGAGGGACATGTCCCTGATGGTCAGCCCCCCAGATATCAATCACCCGGTCGAATTTCCGCTCCAGAAACTTGTTGTAATGGTAGGCAATATCCGAGGCAAAGTAAGTGGGGGAACCATCGCTGCGCACCAGGACATTGTCCTTATCTTCACCCAGGGCGCTTGATTCAAACCAAGTGGCATTTTCCTTCTTAGCAATATAGCCCCCGCTTTGGAGCAGTGCCATAGCCTTGTTATATTGTCCGCCCTGATAAAGACTTTTTTCTGAGAACCAAATGTCAAAATCAACGTTCAGCAGCTCGAGGTCCTGTTTAATTCTCTGTAGCATATTGCCAACCCCGACCTCCGCCAGTTGCGAAACTGCCTCGCTCTCGGGCAACAATAAAAATCTATCGCCCTTCTCATGAACTATCTCTTTGGCCAGATCAATCATGTAATTGCCGTAGTAGCCATCCGAGGGCATGGCAACCTCTTTGCCCAAGCATTGCTGGTAACGAGCGTAGAGAGAACGGCCGAAGTTAGCTATCTGGTTGCCCATATCATTTATGTAGTATTCCTTTTCCACAGCATAGCCCGAGGCAATAAGAACATTAGCTAAAGTGCTGCCTAGAACGGCGCCACGGCCATGACCTACGTGGAGAGGTCCTGTGGGGTTGACGCTAACGAATTCCACTTGGACCTGCTTATCTTTGCCTAGCTCAATATCCCCATATGATTCGCCGGCAGCCAGGATTGATTCCACCTCCGTACTCAGCCAGTTCTCCCGTAATGTGAAATTGATGAAGCCTGGAGGAGCAACCCAAACCTTGTCGACTTGAGGCGGTGGTACTATATGTTCAGAGATTTTTTCCGCTATAGCCATGGGGGACATCCTCATAGCCCGAGCCAACCTCAACGAGAGGCCTGAAGCAAAATCTCCGTGTTCGGGATTTTGAGGATGTTCTATAAGCGTCTCGGGCAAAGCGGCTGAAGACAGATCACCTTCTTGCTGTGCCTTCAATACAGCTTGCTGCAAACATCTGGCTAATTCTTGCCTGAGCATATCAAAACAATAAATACTACACTCTAAACAGTTTCAAAATCCAAAATCACGATATCAAATCTCTCTTGTCTTCTCAAGTATGGCACAGGGATTTTCATAAGCTCATCGGCTTCCCAAATTAAGTCAGAACAATTCCACCGGCTACAACGAGACATTCTCCTGTCACAAAGCTGGAGGCATCCGATGCCAGATAGATCATTGCACCTACCATATCATCAGGGTCGGCTATGCGTCTTAGTGGTGTCCTTTTAATCATCTCCCCCTCGTATTCAGGCATAGCCAGGAAACGGGAGTCGCCAAGGCGAGTGTGCACATTTCCGGGAGCTAGCGCATTTACGCGGATATTATACTGAGCCAATTCCAGGGCCATGACCTTAGTTACCATTATGACCCCCGCCTTGCTGATTGCATACGTGCCAATATTTGCCTCTGGCTTAAATCCATCCATTGAGGAAACGTTGATAATCTTGCCTCCGCCATGTTCCTTCATCACTTTGGCGACAGCCTGACTGAGGAAGAATAATCCCTTCAGATTAAGATTCATGATGCTATCCCATAGACGTTCATCAACCTCTAATGAAGAGGTCAACGCTGGGCTGGTGCCGGCGTTGTTCACTAGGATATCAATTTTCCCAAATTCAGCGGTGACTTTGGAGACCAGGTTGTTTATATCTTCCATCCGCCCCAAGTGAGCCGCTAGCGGTAAGGCTTTCCGTCCCAATTTCTTTATTTCCTTGGCTACATTCTCCAAGTCAGGGAGTTTCCTGCTGGCTATTGCAACGGTTGCTCCGGCTTCGGCAAAACCTAGTGCCGTGGCCCGACCGATGCCTCTTGAGCCACCGGTGATTAAAGCTACTTTCCCATCCAGGCGATATTTATCAAGGTACACAATAAACCTCCTTGGGCACCTCTCGGTGCGTTTTTATTGCTCCACATTCTAGCTAAATTGGGAAGTTTTTGCTAAACCTTATCATAAAACCCTCTCCCTCGATGGTAGAGAATTAGCTCCATTCAGCGCCTTTGGACCATGCTTGGCTCAATTGTTGACGTAAGAGCTGATGTTCAGCTTTGTTTAAGTTAGGGTCTTTTTGGAAAAGAGTTATGGCCTCCCGCCGGGCTAACTCCAGACTGCGTAAATCGGTTAGTTTGGCAAGTTTGAGGTCGGGCAGGCCGCTCTGATGGGTGCCGAAAAATTCTCCGGGACCTCGCAGCTCCAGGTCTTTCTCAGCCAGGGCGAAGCCATTGTGAACCCTCTCCATCAGCCGGAGGCGCTCCTTGGCTTCTAGTGAAAGCTTTTCCGGGATAAGCAGGCAATAGCCTTGTTCTCTATCTCGCCCCACACGTCCCCGGAATTGGTGGAGCTGAGACAAGCCAAAGCGTTCCGCATCCTCTACCATCATGACCGAAGCCCTGGGTACGTCAATGCCCACCTCCACTACCGAGGTTGACACCAGAATATCCAGCTCCCCGGCTCGGAAATGGCGCATTACCCCCTCTTTCTCATCGCTGGGCATCTGTCCATGGAGTAGTCCTAATTTTAAGTCCGGGAAGACCTCCCGGGATAGCCGTTCATATTCCGTCGTGGCGGCTTTTGCCTCCAGTACTTCGGATTCCTCAATTAAGGGGCAGATGATGAATGCCTGTCGCCCATTGCTGACCTGGCGGCGGATGAATTCATAAGCTTTTTCCCTATCCTGTGGTTCCAGGCACTTTGTTTTCACTACCTGTCGTCCCGGTGGCAACTCATCGATAACCGAAAGGTCCAGGTCTCCATAGAGCGTCAGCGCCATAGTCCGGGGAATAGGTGTGGCTGTCATGACCAAGACGTGAGGGTTAAACCCCTTCTGCCGTAGAGCCGAGCGCTGTAATACGCCAAAGCGGTGTTGCTCATCTATCACCGCAAGCCCCAATTTTTTGAATTTCACCTCCTTCTGAATAAGGGCATGGGTGCCGATAACAATGTCCACCTCACCCTGGTTGATTTTACCGTGCAGACTTTCTTTCTCGCTGTTGCTGAGGCTGCCGATGAGCAAGGCTATGGTCAACGGCCTGGAGAGAAATGTTGTATAGCATCTGATAATTCCTTCGCCCGGCTCAGGAGAGGGTTTCTGGGTGCTGGCTTGGGATAAATAGTTGCAGATATTGGTGTAATGTTGCTCAGCCAGGACCTCGGTGGGCGCCATTAATGCCCCCTGGTAACCGTTGGCCGCCGCTATCAAGAGAGCCAGGGTCGCAATTACGGTTTTGCCACTCCCTACCTCTCCTTGCAGAAGACGGGACATAGCCTTGGGTTGCTTGAGGTCGGTTAAAATTTCCTGCAACACTCGCTCCTGTGCTTGAGTCAGGGTGAAAGGCAGGCAATTTAGAAACCTGTTGATAACTTCCTGGTCTATATGAAAGGCGTTGCCCGGTTGCCCTTCCTGCCAATCCCGCTTTTTAGCCAGCACGCCTAATTGCAGAAGAAATAGCTCATCGAAGGATAACCTCCCCCTTGCCCTTGCCGCCATGGTCTGGTCATCGGGGTAATGAATTTGAGCGATGGCGGTGGTGAGGTCTAATAGCTGGCAGCGGGTTTTAATCTCCGAGGGCAGGAAATCGCTCAATTGCCAGACGTAGCCATCAACAGTCTCCTTAGTCCATTTCCGTACTTGCCGAGGATACAATCCTTGAGTAAGGGGATAGACAGGGACCAGGCGCCCGGTGTGAATTAGTTCTTTATCTTGAAGCAATTCCCACTCTGGGGACTCGAATACCTTGTGCCCCTTGAATATGCTAACTGTACCGCTGATTACTATTCGGGCATTAGTGAGGAAGCTTTTTGCCAGGTACGGCTGGTTAAACCAGACCACTCTAATGTTTCCGGTCTCGTCGCCGACAATTGCCTCTGTGCCTCGCCGGTTACCTAAGGTAGCCACTTTGGCTTGCCAGATCGTGCCTATGATAGTTTGCTCTTCACCTTCTATAAGTTCCGCGATAGGTTTTCTCTGGCTGTAATCCACATAGCGTCTGGGGAAGAAATAAAGCAAATCATGCACTGTCCGGACATTGAGCTTGGCAAATTTTTTATCTGCGCTGGTCGAGATGCCCTTGATAATGGTTATGGGCGAGTCCAATCCCTCTCTTCGCTTCTGGCTGGGCGGGCTAGCTATTACCTTCTGACTACTGTTCGTTTTCGTCGCTTTTTCCAGCTTATCTAGCCAGCCAAAGACATTTGCTATCCATCTCTTGCGCTCATCTGCGCCGTAAGAGGCGTAATTGGACCTGGCTAGGTTAAGCTCGTCAAAGCCCTGTAAAAACTGTGGGTCATTGATGCTCTGTCTGATTTGCCCGGATTGTTTGTGCAGATACTTATCTAGGCCGCCGATTACCGCTTTATCGGTGTAGCCCTTCCGGCATTCCAGCTCCAGAACGTTTCGTAGCGAATCAATGCCTGTCACTTTTATTCTGCTTCCAGGACAGCCACAGCCAGAGCATGAGGACCGACATGAGTTCCTACCACCGGGCTTACCTTGGAACGATAGATGCGCTCTGGAGGGACGAGATCCTTAAGCCGCTCGGCTAATGTCTGTAAATCATCGGGGGTAGTGGCATCCTCGATAGCCACGGCTTCTATCCGGCTGAAACCCTTGACAAAATTTACCAGGAAATCCATGACTTGAGTTCGGTTGCGGAAGCGCGCGATAGGAAAGGTTTCGCCGTCTCTTATTCCCACGATAGGATTTACTTTTAACAGGCTACCCAGAAAAGCCTGTGCCCTACCAATGCGCCCGCCTCTTCTCAAGTAATCCAGTGTATCGAAGCTCATAAGGACATGCGCTCTGGGAATCGCCCTCCTGACCCGGTCAGCAATTTGCTCCAGATTAACCCCTGCCTGAGCCATCTTGGCTGCTGAAATGACTAAGAGCATCTGTGCGCCTGCTCCTGCTTTAGAGTCAATAACTTCGATGCGGCAATCCTTGCTAACCGTAGCCTTGCCTTGCAGCGCTGCGGTATAAGTGCCGCTGAACTTTTCCGAAAGGGTTATGGTCAAGATTTCCTTTGTCTCTTCTGCTAATTTAGTGAAAACCTGGGCAAAATCAGCTGGGGTGGCGGTTGACGTGGTGGGGTGAATCTTACCTGTTTGCAACTTATGGTAGAACTCCTCTGTACTCAGGTCCACATTATCCCGGTATGTCTCATTGCCAAATTGGACGTACAGCGGCACGACAGTAATCCCTAGCTCTTGGGCTAACTGCGGAGTAATGTCTGAGCAGCTATCAGTTACAATCTTAACCACTTACCTGTAGCTCCGTCGCAAACACTATTCCAGGGAAATTATATAATCGTAATGTGGCTGACCACCGTAAACTACCTCGACCTCCGTATGGTAGCGGTCACGGATTTCCTGTGCTGTCTCTTGAGCTTCAATATCCGTGATTTCAGCACCATAATAAACGGTGATTATCCCCACTTTTTCCGCTCCGGCTTTGCTGAGAGCTTCTAGGATAACATCACCTATTTTATCAGCCCTGGCCGTCAGGTCTTCGTCGTTCAGAATAGCAATAAATTGTCCCCTTCTTATTGGCAGGCCATTAAGACGGGTCCTGCGCACTGCTCTGGTAAACTCTATTGCCTTTACCTTACTTATGGCTTTCTCCATAGCCTGGGCATTCTGCTCTAGATCCATGTCATAATTGAAAGCCAAAAATGCCGCTATGCCTTGAGGGATATTCCTGGTGGGAATCACCTTCACTTTTTTGGAAGTCAAGGACTGGACTTGGGAAGCGGCAGACACGATGTTCTTGTTATTGGGCAGTAGAATAATGTTGTTGGAGGGCGCTGATTCCACAGCGTGCCAGAGCTCATGAACGCTGGGATTCATCGTTTGACCACCCGGGACGATGATTATGTTACCTAAACTATTAAACAGCTTGAAAAACCCGTCTCCAGTAGCCACTGTTACCATAGCGATATCCACTTGAGGCATTCTTTCCTTCTGCATCTTGATGAATTCAGCATATTGGTCATCCATGTTATTAATAGTTATGTCATGCAGCTTACCCAACTTTGCGGCATATTTCAGAATTTCACCAGGCTCGAAGCTATGGATATGGACTCTGACCAGAGTATCGTCGCCTGTGATTATCAAAGAGTGCCCTTTCTTTTTGAGGCTTTTTTCGATTTTGCTTAAATTAAGATTCTGCCCCTCCAGGACAAAATTCGCACAATATCCATAAGGCGTTTCCAGGTGGGTAGGCATCTGAGATACTCTGGGAATCAATTCTGCCTCGGCGACGACCAGGTGGGGCCTCCGATACTGTATCTTCTGCGATTCTCCCTTGAGGAATTGCAGGGCGCCCTCCAGCAAGACGTACAAGCCTTGCCCGCCAGCATCCACCACTCCGGCATCTCTTAATGCTGGCAGTAATCTGGGCGTCCGGGCCACCGAATCCTCGGCCGATTGTACAGCGGCTTCCAATACTGAGACCAGGGCATCGTCATTTTCGGCTGCTTCGTTAGCCGCTTTAGAGGCGTCTTTAAGCACTGTCAAGATAGTGCCCTCCACGGGATTGGCGATTCCTTTGTAAGCAGCTCGTGAAGCTTCGGCTAGAGCTCGGGCAAAATCCCCGCCACTGAAATGGGTCTTGCCCCCTAGCCCTTTAGCTAAACCACGCCAGAATTGAGATAAAATGACTCCGGAATTGCCCCGCGCTCCCATTAAAGCCCCGCGAGCCAGCGATTTGGCTACCGACGAGGCCTGGTTATCCGAATTGGGCTTGGCCTCTCCCAGGGCAAACTGCATGGTGAGCAGCATATTGGTTCCGGTATCGCCATCGGGAACAGGAAAAACGTTTATGGCATTGATATCGGGGGCGCTTTTTTCCAGCCAGGCAGTCCCTGAAGCAAACATCTCCTTCAGGGTTTGACCATCAGCTAAATCAGTTTTCATCCCACCCCTTCACCCGGGCTGATAATTGTGCTATCATTACGCAAATTTAACAGAAAGAGAAATTTCTATGAAGTGCGAAATTTGCGGTAAAAAAACTACCTTTGGGCGTAGTGTAAGCCATTCGAAACAACATACCCCGCGACAGTGGCTGCCTAATATCCAACGAACTACGATTATGGTAGAGGGAAGGAAAAGAAAAGTCAACATCTGCACCAGATGCCTCCGCACCCAGTACAAAGCCGCCCGCTAACTCAAGCCCATCCCCGCACCGAGATTGCTTCGTCGCTCTGCTCCTCGCAATGACACCCCGTTGTCATTGCGAGCCCCGACTTGTCGGGGCGTGGCAATCTCAGAGATTCTCTTACGGCATAGCGACTGTATTCTTTACATCAACTACAAGTCCACTTCAAAAAGTACCCCTCTTTTGTTGAACCCGCACTTCTTGTAGAACTTTTCTGCCTTAACGTTTGTCTTCTCGGTGCTCACTTCAACCTCAAAACATCCCAGTTGTTTGCATTTCTTGATAGCCGCCAGCACCAACTGCTTACCAACGTCCTTGCCCTGATATTCTTTAGTCACAACAAGTTCATCAATTGACGCGGACAGACTTCGATGAAGAATCGTCTGTCGAACCGTGAAGTTGATGAATCCAACCGGACTCCCCTCAATTTCTGCCACTAGAAAATGTGAGCTAGCATCCTTCAGGAGATGTTCGCAGGTTTTGAGGGCAATTCCGATGTCAATGCCTTCAGTATCATCCATAGCATCTACCAGTTCCGCCAGCAATTTCCCAATCACCGGTAGATCAGATTTTGCAGCTTTTCTAATGAGAATATCGCTCATTTCTCTTTGTCATTTGGATTTTGATATTGTTTAGGATTTCGTGCTTAGGATTTTCTATGCTGTTGCTTTCCTTAACCTTCGTAACGCCCGCCCTATCCCTTCCTTAGCCCGGAATATGCTGTTTCCCGCCACTAGGACACCGGCACCCGCTTTAACTATGCTCGGGGCATTGTCGGCATTAATTCCCCCATCAACTTCCAACTCGGCACTCAGCCCCCTATCATTCAAGATTTTGCGCATATCCGCTATCTTGGGCAACGTTTTTGGGATAAAAGATTGTCCGCCGAAGCCTGGATTAACGCTCATAACGAGGACCAGGTCCACATGAGGAATAAATTCCTCTATTGTGCCGATGGGAGTAGCTGGATTCAAAGACACTCCCGCCTTGACTCCCAGTTCCTTTATCAACCGGATCGTCTTACGGAGATGGGGACAGGTTTCCACATGCACGGTGATAATATCGGCGCCGGCCTGGACAAATTCGGAGATAAATCGCTCCGGATGTTCTATCATCAGGTGCACATCCAGAGGCAAGTTAGTTATAGGGCGAATAGAAGCCACCACAGGAGCCCCGATGGTGATATTGGGCACAAAATGCCCATCCATGACATCTATGTGGATATAATCCGCCCCGGCCCTGGCCACCTCGTCAATCTGCTCACCAAGGCGGGCAAAATCAGCGGAAAGAATCGAGGGCGCCAGCTTAATCATTTCCTGATCAGCCTCCTGGCTCTCTTGAGCGCCTTTCCCACCTGTTGGGGAGAGGTGCCGCCGACAACATCGCGAGCGGCTACCGATGATTCCAAAGTTATCTCATATACATCGCCGCTGAAGAGGGGAGAAAAGTCGCGGTATTCCTTCCGGCCGAGTTCCCGGAAGTTTTTGCCCTTGCTCATGGCATATTCGCTGAGCTTGGCGACTACGCTGTGGGCTTTCCGGAAGGGTAGGCCTTTCTTGACTAGATAATCAGCCAGGTCGGTAGCCAGGATGTAATCTGTTTTCATCGCCTGAGAGACACGCTCGGTATTGACCTTAATCGTTTTTACCATACCGGCAAACACTTCCAGGCTGGTCTGCAACGTGTCCACAGTGTCAAATAATCCTTCCTTGTCCTCCTGCATGTCCCGGTTATAGGCTAAAGGCAGGGACTTCATAGTGGTCAACATGCCTACGAGGTGCCCATATACCCGCCCGGTCTTCCCCCTGGCCAGCTCGGCCACATCGGGATTCTTCTTCTGGGGCATGATACTGCTGCCCGTAGTGAAGGCTCCGTCAATTTCTATGAAGCCGAACTCGCTGGATGACCACAGGATAAGCTCCTCAGCCAGCCGGGAAAGATGCATCATAGTGATAGCCGCCGCTGCTTCATATTCTACGATGAAGTCCCTATCGGAGACAGCATCCAGGCTGTTGGCGCTGACCTTGCTGAAGCCCAGCTGCCTGGCCACGAATTCCCGGTCTATGGGATAAGGGACGCCGGCCAAGGCCCCGCTGCCCAGAGGCAGGACGTCCGTGCGTCCCAGGCAGTCCTGAAACCTTTTCTTGTCCCGCTGCAACATCTCGAAATAAGCCAGCAGGTGGTGTGCCAGGAGAACTGGCTGGGCTTGTTGCAGGTGAGTATAGCCGGGCATGATGACATCCTTGTTCGCCTCGGCCAACTCCACCAGCGCCGCTTGCAGAGCCTTTATCTTATCAATGGTTTTCCCAATTTCCTCTTTGACGAAGAGGCGCAGGTCCAGGGCCATCTGGTCGTTCCTGGAACGGGCGGTATGGAGCTTGCCTGCCACGTCGCCTATCTTCTCAAACAACCTCGCTTCGATATTCATATGTATATCCTCAAGCTCAGTTCTGAATTGAAACTTCCCTCGCTCGATTTCCCTTCGAACGGCATTGAGCCCCTTGATTATCGCCTCCGCCTCGCTTTTAGCGATTATCTCCTGCTTGGCCAGCATCCGGGCGTGGGCGATGCTCCCCTCGATGTCCTGGCGGTATAGCCGCTGGTCGAAGGGAATAGACGCCGCGTAGTTCCGTGCTTGTTTATCAGTCATGCTGAGCTTTATAGGCGAGCTTTTCATAGACCTAGACACCTCCTTCAGCCCTCATGGGGCGGACCAGTAGAAGAGCCACCGTAGCTATAGCATAGCATATTGTAGACACTAATGCCGCGGTATTATAGGAACCAGTTGCTTCACGGAGCCTGGCCCAGATCAAAGGCCCCCAGCCTCCAACCAGGCCGTAGCCGAAGGTGAGAATACCGAAAAGCGAGCCTACGCGCACCCGGCCGAAGAAATCGCCCAGCAATGGCGCGTACAAGGGGACTTGCAGGCCTGTGCCCAGACCCACGCCAATGGAGAGCACTATCAGGCCTGGCTGGCTGTGTACTCCCAACCCTCCGTACAGCATCGCTGCCGTGGCGATTATGAGACCTATGGGCATTATGCGGCTCTTCCCATATTTGTCACCCAGCCAGCCACCCGTTACACAGCCGACTATCCAGGGCACAGCCAGTGCTGTAGAAAAAATTCCGGCAGTTGCCTGCGGGCAACCCAGGTCTGTGCCCCATGCTACTGCATGGGCTTCGATGCCATTAAGACCGATGTTATACACAGAGTAGGAAATGAACAGTAACAGAAACTGCGATGTTTTCAGAGCACGCTTTATATCCCAGGATGCCTCTACTGGGGCCGCGCAGTCAACGGGGGATGAAGATTCTTCACCATCAGGACGCAATCCCATGGATTCCGGGGTATCGCGAATGATGAATAAGGCGCACAGTATGATAACCGCACCGAAGCAGATACCCAGGATCAGAGAGGTGTAACGCCAGCCGTGTGAATCAGCCAGTCCCGTCATTAGCGGCATGAATATGGAGTTGCCCACAGCCCAAGCGCTGCCGGCAATGCCGGCTACTATGCCCGCCCGCTTTATGAACCACTTGCGGGTTGTGGCCATGACGGGGACGTAATGAGTCATGCCCACCGCCAGCGCTAGGAGCACTCCGTAATATAAATACAGTTGCCCGGGCGATTGGGCGGTAGACAGCAGAACCCAGCCTAAGACGATAAGGGCGCCGCCGATTAAGAAAGTCTTCCGGCTTCCGATTCTATCAACCAGGACACCCGCGAGCAGGACAAACAAGGCATACAGCCATATGGCAATACTCTGGGCCAGGCTTATCGTCTCTCGTGGCCAGCCGCCCGGTTCGGATATCATGAATGGCAGGAAAGCAGCCAGATTGTATCTCCCCAGAGATGCAACCGTATCTATCACAAACAGCCCCACGAGTATCCACCATCCGTAGAATATGGGCTGCTTCTTTGTCAAAGCGTTATACCTTTGCTATTTCTGGAAGTTTTGGCTTTCGCCATTATACCTTGTTTCGGTAGTATTTTTAACAGGAGCACCAGCTCACGGCTTCCAATACGGTGTAGTTAGAGATATAATTGAACCAGGAGGGGATAAGAACAACTGTACATTGACAACCTTCAAAGGAGCGAATAGATGGTTTTTCTTAGAGGTCTCTACGTTCTGGCTATAGCGGCTTTGCTTATCGTGCTTGTCGTCGTGGGCGTCCAGGCTTTCTATCCTGCTCCCCAATACCCGGACTGTTATGAGTTGCTGGGACCCCAACCGGATTACGATAGCCCGGAGTACCAGGAGTGGGACCAAGAATGCACAAAGATTGTGGACGAATATCAACAGCAAGCAGCGGTACATGACAGGAATATATTCCTCACTGTCTTACCTCTGGGGGTGGTATTTGCCATCGTGGGCACCTTCATTCAACGCAGATTGGGTATCTTCGGGGCTGGCTTGATTTTGGGGGGCATCGGGACGATGATATTCGCAGTTGTACCTTATGACCTGAACATGGTACTGAGATTTATTGGCATTGCTGCCACCCTGGCTGTGCTTGTCTTCGTGGGATATAAGGTCTTCCTCTCCTTAAGAAGAAGTTAACATGTTTCTCTGAGGATTGGCCATAGTCCGCTTCGTGCCGCGGGAAACAAGAACAGGTTTGCTACAAAGAAGCTATAAGGAGGACTGTAATGAACAAAGCTGAGATTATGGATTTCATAAAGGCCACCCCCATCTGTTTTCTGGCCAGTATTGAAGGTAATAAGCCTCATGTCCGTGCTCTGGGGCTGTATAGGGCAGATGAGAACGGTATTATTCTGCAGTCAGATAAAAGGAAAAACCTCTATAAGCAGTTAGTCAAGAATCCTGAAGTTGAGATTTGCTTCCCTGATGTAAAGAACTTTATACAGGTAAGGGTCAGCGGCCGTATAGAGATAGTTGAAGACCTGGCACTGAAGAAGGAAATCGTCGAGGCACGTCCTTACGTAAAGCCAGTTGTTGAACAAATGGGGTATGACACCATAGCTGTTTATAGATTGAAAAATGGGAAAGCGACATTTTGGTCTGCAGAGGAACCGTTATCACCTAAGACTTATGTTGACTTGTAGCAGATGGTGACCTTCCGGCGACACCATATTGGCACATAAAAGAAGCGCTCCGGGTTTTGCTCTCCCCTGCCTTGCGTCTCTTTGACGACAGCTAATCTCGTTGGCTGCGTGATTCTTTTACCAGGAACAGCACCAGGATGAAGCCTATCGCCTCAATTATTGCGCCCACCAGGAATATTGTGCGGAAACCGATGGCATCTGAGAGGAAACCACCGAAGGCCGGACCTATCATCCAGCCAATGGAAATCGTTTGCTGGTAGACACCCATAGCCCAGCCTCTCTTATCGGCAGTAACGATGTCGGCTATGTAGGCTGTGACCGCAGCCCCGATGGCAACCCAGGCAGCGCCTTCCAGGATTTGTATACCATATACCACCTGATAACCTGGTGCTTTGAAATAAAGAACAAAGATTAGCGCAAAACTAGCCATCGCACCCAGGATAACCGGCTTTCTACCAAACCGGTCTGACGCCTTTCCCAGGAGCGGACCGCAGACTAGCCCAACCAGAGAACCAACCATATATATCAAGCCGATCTGGCTTCTCGGTGCTCCCAGCACCTCACCCATATAGAGCGAGAACATGGAATAGACCAGACCGGAGCAAATCATCAGGGGTAGTATGCAAGCACAGAGAATGTATAATTTTTTCTTTTCCATAAATTACACTCCTTAAAGTATACTTTCGGCCAAGGCTGCCTGACGGTTGTACTTCATGCCGTCACAGTCCGCCATTCTATCTCTGTTTTAACGCCATATCAATCAGGCATTATGTCCCGGAATATCTAGGTCATGCAGAGTATGACAGGTTGACAGACCAGAGCGCAGGTATATATCATCTTCACAGCATAATAATCAAACAGGAGGTATATAAGCATGCCGGTTATCCGTACGCCAGATGAACGATTTTCCAAATTGCCTGATTTCCCCTTTGCCCCGCACTATATCGATGTAAACGGAATGCGCATACATTACGTGGATGAAGGCAAAGGACAGACCATACTCTGTTTGCACGGCGAGCCCTCATGGTCATTCCTATACCGTAAAATGATTGCCGCGATGTCCAGGAAGCACCGTGTTATCGCTATGGACTTCATCGGTTTTGGACGGTCTGATAAATTCACCGAGCGGGAGGCGTACACCTTTAAGATGCATCTGGACACGCTGATGGGTTTTATCAAGGCGCTGGACCTTGAGCAGATAACTGTGGTGGTGCAGGATTGGGGCGGGTTGATTGGTCTGGCTGCGGTTGCTCATATGCAGGGACGTTTTGCCCGGCTGGTTATCATGAATACCGGCCTGCCCACAGGCAGGGGCAAGCCCAGCGAAGCTTTTCTAAAGTGGCGTAAATATGCGGAGACTCATCCCGATATGCAGATCGGGCAGTCCATACTTGGTGGCATGGCCCACCCCGAGAAGATTACCAGGGAAATCGTCGCCGCTTATGAGGCGCCGTTTCCCGACGTTAAATATAAAGCCGGGGCTGCCGTGTGGCCGCTCCTCGTTCCCATCAGCCCTGATGACCCCGCTTCCGCCGAAATGCGGCATGCCCGAGAGGTCCTGTCGAAGTGGGACAAGCCGGCCCTGGTCATGTTTTCCGATAAAGACCCTATTACG
>JBEKTM010000024.1:0-16145 GCA_049516035.1 Dehalococcoidia bacterium | reverse complement strand
ACCATAAAGTCCAGGAAGTAAAGGCCAGCAAGTATGGCATCCCTCTCCGGAACATGACCGCGGAAGCCATAGCCGCCGCTCTCTTCCCCACCAATAATGGCGTCTTTCTCCATCATTAAAGGGGCGACATATTTGAAACCCACCGGCGTTTCATAAACAGCCACATGAAAGAGCTTTCCCAGACGGGAAAGCATCATGGTAGAAGTCAGCGTCCTCACCATAGGGCCACGCTCACCACGAACTTCCAGCAGATAGAGACAAAGCAAGGCAAAAACTTGATGCTGGGTTAAAAACTGTCCCTTTTCGTCTACGATGCCAATACGGTCAGCGTCTCCATCGGTGGCTAAGCCAACGTCAGCTTTTTGCTCAACAACCAACCTAGAAAGCTTGGTCAGGTTTTTGGCAATTGGCTCGGGGTTAATTTGGGGGAATGAAGGGTTTCTTTCACTATTGATTTCAGTAGTCTTTAAGTTGCCATTTTGAAGGACTGCCTTAAAATAGCCAATGCCAGCACCGTACATGGGATCAATCATGATATTCAATTTCTGGCGACGCAATTTTTCCAAATCCACAAAGTGACTAAGATGCTCGAAGTAAGCAGGAGAGGGGTCCACATAGTCAACAATCCCTTTCTTTAAGGCTTTATCCAAAGCAAGCCTTTTCACACCCCCTCCCCGGCGGATGAGAGAGGCGATATTCCTTTCTATTTGAGAAGTGACTTCGTCTGGGGCGCTGGCCCCATCCTGAGATCTGTATTTGAATCCGTTCCATGAACCAGGGTTGTGGCTGGCAGTTATCAAAATAGCCCCGGCAGACTTAGTAGCCGGGACAGCAAAGCTCACCACCGGCGTAGGGGCTGGCTTTAGGCAGAGATGAACCCTGATATTGTTGCCGGCTAACACCTCGGCAGCGGCAGCAGCAAAATCTTCAGAGGCGAAGCGAGTATCATAGCCAATGACCAGACCCCGTTTATCGAGTCCGTCTTTCTTGAGATATTTTGCTACGGCCTGAGCACAGATGCGCACATTGTCAAAGGTGAAATCTTCGGCGATAATCCCTCGCCACCCATCAGTGCCGAATTTGATTGGATTAGCCATAATAATCTATCCGCTCCGCTGTATTCAAAGTCGTAGCAATCGGGGGAATTTTAGATTTCTATCGGAGTTCCACGTCAGTTCCAAGACAACGACACCTACAGTTCACGGTATTCAAATGCATTTCCGGCGCGAGCCCTCTCTGTATGCGAGTCCGCCTGGACAGCACCTACACCATAGAAGGCCTGGATTCAGGCTATGTCCGGCTAAGCTCTCCATAGGTCTTGCGACCATTGCAGGAGATTTACTACCGGATCGACGAGCACCCCTCTGACAATTGCACGCAGGAAATCACTCTTCGCTATGAAGGCAGCCACAGGAGGACTGACCTGGTAATAAGCCTCTACGAATAGCGAACCCAGGGAGTTTTTCAGTAATACCTGGTCTCGGAAATCGCGCAATATATTAAGCTGACTGGCTGTTTCCGTGCCATAGGCCGCGGTCGCAATGAAGCAGTAGCCCGTCACCGGATAGAAACCAATCTCATCGAACCGCACTTCCGCCCCCTCGTTCCAGCCGGTTCCCGAGAGACGAATTCTCAGATGATTCGTCCCCGGTGGCGACTGCATCGTGGTAGTCACCTGTACATAGGCGCCATTCGTGTCGTTGGCAGACAACAGTGTTGTCGAGCTCAGTTGGGTCCCATTCTCTCCCTCCCCCACCCAAAAATCGAGGCCTATGACACCGGTGACGTTACCAGAAACATATATCCATCCCCAGGCATTATATGTTATCGGCAGGGGGATACCTGCGATTAGAGAGGTGCCATTTCCGAGATACACCCACTGGGTAAGCGTGTCATTGTTCCCTGTTATCTGGGCAGTCCAATTACCTTCATAGATAGGCCCGGTATCATTACACGTAGCGCTTCCAGTCAAATTCCATCCGTACGGGACTCCCCCTTCTTCCATCTCGAAGCCCTGGTTTACGACCATTCCTCCGGCGCCTACGTAGCCAGAGGGCAAGAAGACCAAAACCCCCGTCACAACTAGCAAAGTTACCAGCATGACCCTAATGTGTCTATTCATATCCTTACCCCCTCTTGTAAAACCTTAACTTTTCCAAGGTTTTGGCTCTAGTCAATATTGTATCATACTCTACATCGCCAAGATTTTTCAAGAATTGCGTCAACATTGGTAAAAAGTTAACAAATAGGGTAAGAGTGGCTCCACCCTAGCCTCATATCATTCTCTAATAGCAGACCAAGAAGCGAGAAACACCTGAAGAAGTTTGGGGGGAAATGTGTCTACTACCAAACACGCCAGACAGACAAGACTTCTAACAACTGAATAGTGGAAGGAAGGAAAACTTCAAACAGTTACCGACAGACTTTCAAGTCTATCGACCGACCTAGGAATCCCTAAGCTTTTGCTTATGACTCCTTAGAAAGGAGGTGATTCAGCCACACGTTCCCGTACGGCTGCCTTGTTACGACTTCGTCACAGTCACCAACCCCACCTTAGGCGATTGCCTCTCGTTAAAGTTAGCCCATCGACTTCAGGTGTTGCCAGCTCCCATGGCGTGACGGGCGGTGTGTACAAGGCCCGAGAACGTATTCACCGCAGTATAGCTGACCTGCGGTTACTAGCAACTCCGACTTCATGCAGGCGATTTCAGCCTACAATCCGAACTGAGGACGATTTTCTGGGATTAGCTCCGGATCGCTCCTTGGCAACCCTTTGTATCGCCCATTGTAGCGTGTGTGTAGCCCAGGACATAAAGGCCGTGCTGACTTGACGTCATCCTTTCCTTCCTCCTTGCTGTACAAGGCAGTCTCCTATGAGAATTTAACATAGGACAAGGGTTGCGCTCGTTGCGGGACTTAACCCAACACCTCACGGCACGAGCTGACGACAGCCATGCAGCACCTGTGACAGCTCCTGACTGGATACAGGTCGTCCTCCTTTCGGATTCCTACTTCTGCCATGTCAAGTCCTGGTAAGGTTCTTCGTGTAGCATCGAATTAAACCACACGCTCCGCTGCTTGTGCGGACCCCCGTCAATTCCTTTGAGTTTCAGCCTTGCGGCCGTACTCCCCAGGCGGGACACTTAAAGCGTTAGCTTCGACACAGAAAGGGTCGATACCTCCTATATCTAGTGTCCACCGTTTAGGGCGTGGACTACGCGGGTATCTAATCCGCTTCGCTCCCCACGCTTTCGAGCCTCAGCGTCAGAAACAACCTGGAAAATCGCCTTCGCCACTGGTGTTCTCCCCAATATCTACGCATTTCACCGCTACACTGGGGGTTCCATTTCCCTCTGCTGCTCTCAAGTCCCTCAGTATCAAATGACGCCTTCTGATTAAGTCAGAAGATTTCACATTCGACTTAAGGAACCGCCTACGCTCCCTTTACGCCCAGTAAATCCGAATAACGTTCGCCTCCTACGTATTACCGCGGCTGCTGGCACGTAGTTGGCCGAGGCTTATTCCCTGGGTACCGTCGAGATTCTTCCCCAAGAAAAGAGGTTTACAACCCGAAGGCCTTCATCCCTCACGCGGTGTCGCTGGGTCAGGCTTTCGCCCATTGCCCAAAATTCCTTGCTGCTGCCTCCCGTAGGAGTTGGGGCCGTGTCCCAGTCCCCATCTGGCTGGTCATCCTCTCGGACCAGCTACTGATCATCGCCTTGGTAGGCTATTACCCTACCAACTAGCTAATCAGACGCAAGCCCCTCTTGGAGCGCCCGAAAGCTTTAGTAATGAAGCTTACGCTTCATTACCACATGGGACATTAGCTTGCCTTTCAGCAAGTTATTTCCCACTCCAAGGCAGGTTACTTACGTGCTACTCAGCCGTTCGCCACTAGGTTACAATCCGAAGACCGTAACCCCGTTCGACTTGCATGCATAAGGCGCACCGCCAACGTTTATTCTGAGCCAGGATCAAGCTCTCCATTAAAAACCTTCCATCCACTATTCAATTGTTAAAGTACCAACACCAATATTCTACAGGAATCCTTCTTCCTCTGTCAACTTTTCTCCTCGGACCACAGGCAAAATAATACCTTAAGCCATGGTGTTCACCCGGGTTTGACATCAAGGAAATTTTCCATTATATTTTGTAATAAATTCATTACGAGGCCCCGTGGTGTAGCGGTTTAACATGCCACCCTGTCACGGTGGAGATCAGGGGTTCAAATCCCCTCGGGGTCGCATCCCTTTCGACATTTCCTCAGACCAGACATCAAAGAAAATTCTAGATTCGAATATCCATCGCAAACCATACTGAGGCGAACTCTGTTAATGATCTGGATGAATCCTGATTCCTGTTTAGATAGCGACTCTTCCGAAATAAATTAGCACGATGACGATGATGAGCAGAAACCAGTATAAAGCCGGAACAGGCCCCCACCACTCTCTGTGCCACCAGATTTTTCCTTTGCGGAAATTCTTAATCCCATAATACGGATTTAAAACAAACCACAAGAAGTCTTCTAGAAAGACCATGCCCACATAAAAGCCAAGCAGTAGACTTTCTAACCGCCAACTCCACGGAACAAAAAACAATGGCAGATGAACTATGGCAATCAAGAACAGTGTCATAAAAACGTGGTAGCCGGTTATCGGGCGTCCACCCGTCAACTTGACTAGCCATCCCTTTTCTATACGCCAGCCAGGTAGTTTCGCTGCCCAACCATCCTTGCCCTCGATTTGGATTTCCCAGAAGGCAAGTAGAAAAGCCAGGAAAATCATAAAAGCGATTAAACCTATAATCATTACTATCCTGTGTATTTTGTGGTTAGTTTACCATTTCCCAATCCGTTTTGATGAAATGAGGTACAAGACAAGAATGATGGGAGCTGGGCGGTACTGAGTTTATGATAGCTATTCGTTCCGAACGCTGATTGATCGACCTGGCTGCTAATCGCCAGTTTACTCAAGTTCTTCTTCAGCGAAGCGCCTGACTGTCGTCAAACCTTTGGACTCGATTTTCACCATATACCAGAAGCGGAAGACATCATTAACAGGTTCCTTATCTACGACCCCGGTTTGGCCTCTATACGGTGAAGTGGAACTGACACTGATTTTCACTTTACTGCCTTTCTTGAACTTCGGCACTCTAATACCATAACCCCTTGGAAGATCATACTCCCTGCGTTTAACCGGGTCAGATAGAACAGCATAAGCCTCGTTTATCTCCTCCATTTTTTTATGGGCTCCCTCACTCTTCCGATTCCTGTCAGGGTGACATTGAAAAGCTAGCTTGTGATACGCCCTTTTTATTTCCTCGGCGCTGGCATCTGGTGCAATGCCCAAGACTTCGTAGTAATCCCTTTCACTTTGCATTCCGCACATAATTATTTCCTATGTTCACTATATTTTAGCACTTCATAATCTTTAAGGGAATAGGTGGTAAAATGATCCATGGATATTATTATCGTTGGTGAGCTAGTCCTTCCATGATTCTTAGAGAAGTCTACGCGAGATGCATTGTGTCCAAATCAAAGGTCTTTAACTATGCGATCAATCCGTACATTGGGTGCCAGCACGGTTGCACCTATTGCTACGCTCGTTTTATGACGAGGTTCACCGGACATAAAGAGCCGTGGGGTGAATTTGTTGATGTGAGGATTAATGCCCCGGCTTTATTGAAGCACGAGATAGATAAGAGGCCGCCAGGTAGGGTATGGATAAGTGGAGTGTGCGACCCCTATCAACCGTTGGAGACGGCATACGAATTGACAAGAAAGTGCTTGGAAATACTGGTCCAATATGGCTGGCCGATAACAGTCCAGACGAAATCTCCACTGGTGTTGCGTGACATCGACCTATTTAGGAAAAGCGATAAAATCGAGGTCGGGTTATCAGTTACTAGTGCCGACGACGAGATAAGAAAATTGTTTGAACCAAGTGCGCCATCTATTAAGGAAAGGATCAAGGCACTCGAGGAACTACATCTTGCCGGCATTAGAACCTATGCAATGATTGCTCCAATGCTTCCCGGGGCGGAAGAACTCGCTGCCCAACTTAGTGGGAAAGTGGATTATGTATTGATCGACAGAATGAACTACCATTATGGCGATTGGGTGTATAGAAAATACCATCTCGAAGAGGCCATGAGCTATGATTTCTTTTTCTCAAAAGGCAAGGAGCTTGCCTCTGCCTTTGCAAAACAGGGCATCGAGTGTCGAGTGCTATTTTGAGGCACTTGATTAACGGCTTTATTTCTTGATCATATTGGGTAATGAGACGCTGGCAGCATTCAGCGAGTAAAGCAATTCGCCCCAAAATGCGATGGTATTTACTTTAATGTTAGCCGGTGCGCCTGGCACTGAACAAAATGAGTGTTTGTGAAATTATAAGGTCAAAGAAAGGTTACGATTATCAACCAACTATGACCCTGTCTCTACCCTCCTCTTTTGCCTTGTAGAGGGCCGTGTCTGCTACCCGCATGAGTTCATCCGTATCTATTCCATGGTCAGGATATGTCGCGATGTCAAATGACAAGGTAATTGAAGGTAGTAGTTGACCACGAAAATAGACTTTCATTTTTTTGATTTCTTCCCTGAGATAGTCGGCGCGTTTGTACGTGTCCTCAACGGATGATTCGGGTAGAATAAGTATGAATTCTTCCCCTCCATAGCGACAGGCAATATCAGAACCACGCGTTTTAGTTTTGAAAAAGTCAGCCAGTTTCATAAGGAATTCATCGCCTGCTTCATGCCCATACGTGTCATTGATCTGTTTGAAGTGGTCAATATCAGCCATAACAATACCTATCTTGGTTTGTTTCCTTGCCGCACGTAGAATCTCACGCTGAATGGTTTCCTCCATATAGCGCCTGTTGAACAGTCCGGTGAGTATGTCCCTTATTGACTGGCTGGCGAGTTTCTCCGACAGCTTAATATTTGCGATTGAAAGCGACAGGTATTCCGCAAACATGATAGCGGTGTCTTTCAGTTCAGCTATATTCCACTGTCTGTCATCTTCTTGTACCGATCGTTTAGTCCCCAAATGCAGTAAGCCAAGTGTTTCCCCTTTACCGATTAGTGGCAGACAGATATAAGCGGTGGATGACGGTTGTTTGAGGTGTGGGCAGATTGGACCGATTTTCATATCTTCAACTGCATAAACACGACCCCGTCTCAGGCCCCAGCACGCATCAGGGGCAAAGATGTTGTTATCTGCATCTTCTGGAAAATCCCCCCACCTCGCCACTGATTGCAGGTCAGTTCGGGAATTACTCAGCAGGAACAAGGCACCGTCTGTGCCGGGTAATACTTTAGCTACGTAACTAATGACAATAGTAGGCACTTCTTGGATAGTCGAACATGATTGGAGCAGTTCTCTCATTTCACTCAGCAGGCTGTTCTGACGACCGCGCTCTTCGAGTTTATTATTTAAGATTACAAGTGTTTCTTGAGCCTGTTCTATTTTGTCCTCCGCCTGCTTGCGCTCGGTAACGTCGGTAAAGAAACCGATGTTACACTCTCTTCCGTCGATGATGGCTTTGGCAGCTTTGATATCCGCATAGACTATGGTGCCATCCTTTTTCAAACAGGGAAGAGCTGACGACAATATCTTTTCTCCTCTTGCCTGGGCAGCAAAATCAGCAGATACCTGCTCTAATGAGGTTTTAGGATGAATATCACTTACGCTCATTTTTGTCAATTCTTCTTGACTATAGCCCAACATTGTGCAAAAGGCTGGATTAGCGTATTGTAGTTTCCTGGTTTCGCTATTGGCTATAAGTATACCCTCAGCCGCCGATTCGACCAGAGTTCTATATCTTTCTTCTGATTCTCTTAACGCCCCCTCTGTCTGCTTGCGCTCGGTAATTCTTCCCAGTCGTTCAGCAACAGCATCAATCAGCAGCCTCTCTTCCTTCAAGAAGGGCCCTTCATCACTTGCCGACCTGTCCTCCAGATAGCCGACTACTATCATACCCGCCTTCATACCATGTACCTTGATATCCGCAGACTGCTTCCATTCGGTTTCCCTATAGTTTGCTGTCTTGAACTCTTTGCCATCAATAGTGAGCTGAGCACAGGCAACCTCTGGATATTGCCAACTCCGAGGAAGCAGCTCTAGTACCTCTTGATATATTTCGTCGAGGGTAAGCCCCGGTTTCTCAACAATGCGTGCAATTCCATAAAGACACTGCAGTTCTTTCACACGTTCTCCAAGGCTCCTTTTCAATCTCTTCAGCTGTTCTTTTGGTGTATCTTTGTCTTTCATCATCCCCCACCTCCTTCACTAGAGGCTATTTATGGCTTACCCCAAACCAAAAAGAGCACCGGCCACGCTACGTGCGAACGTTTCACAAAGCGGTTTCGGTGCCCTTCGTTCATTCTCTCACCTGCCTTTAGAATCCCGAATGGCTAACTTAGTCCAGTCATTTCATGTGCTCATGCTATGCGTATAGTATCTACTCCCCAAACGACTGTCAAGTAATTGTCACATAAATAGCAAAGTCAGGGGTGTGATTCCGTGCGTATGCAGGTTTTTGGTAGCTGAGGTTATCAGAGGTAACAATTGGACATAATATAGAATCTATCTCAAGTTACCATCTGCAGTAGCCTTCCAACGTGACAACTGGAGCCTCCAAACTGGGAGGCTTTTTGTTTTTCTGTTTCCGTCCACGGCCTAGGGGGAGGGTGAAAAACGTGCTATATCTTGAGATTTTACCTTATGACTTTTAGTTGGATGCAGCGAGGTTGCACAATAGTCAGAAATGTTGGGTAACAAAACAAGCTTTTGTTGCCCGAGCTGCACAATCTGGACTAATGTTCATCTCCTAAGCTTACTTTGGATAGCGTCACTCCCCAGTTCTCTGAGAGTATCAGAAGCAACCCAGCGAAATCCTGGTGCTTGTTGGTGTCTACTTCCTCGTTGGTGGAATGATTGGTCTAATTATTCAGCCAAGCATGGAGCAGTTCATCGAGTCAGTCCGTGATGGGACACTTGATTTTACACTCACCAAACCTGAAGATGCGCAGCTTATTGTCAGCATTAGGCGGGTAGATATCTGGAGATTAATTGATATTCTGCTTGGCTTAGGTGTGCTCATTGCTGCATTAATCTGGATGGGTGAAAAAGTGGGCATATGGCAGGCGGGCTCATTTATCCTGATGCTTATTGCTGGAGCGGTTATCATTTACAGCTTCCTTCTGATTCTGGCTACGCTTTCGTTCTGGTTTGTGCGAGTGGAAAATATCCTCGTAATTTTCCAGAGTATATACGAAGCTGGCCGTTGGCCGGTGAGTCTTTATCCTGGGTGGTTACGTTACGGGCTTACGTTTGTCATACCGGTTGCTTTTGCCACGACGATACCTGCTGAAGCTCTAACTGCTCGACTTACTTGGGGAACCTTACTGGGCGCCGTGGGATTAGCAGTGGGCTTGTTCGCCATCTCTCGATTATTCTGGCGGGTGGGATTGAGACACTATTCTGGAACATCCGCGTGACTTCGCTTGCACAGTGGTGAACATTTTATCTGCGGTTATTAGATAGATCGTTAGTCAATACAGGCCAGGAGCAAGCCTCCAATCGTCCATTAAGATTTTCTCTGACGATTCATCCAAGGTATAGAAGGCTGGGCACGGCTCTGAGGTCACAGCTGAGTCCGGTAACTGGGATGTACCGATTTGTATCAGGTTCTCGGGACTTCCGGGACTGGCGACCCCAACTCCAAGGTCACATTTGATGTATAGCGTCAATCTCCAGATGTGCCGTATCCAATAGCAACTTAACTTGTTCAGAGTCAGCCCAGTCAAAGCGCAGAGCCATCCCACAATCGCTTGAAAACTCTCTCGGTGTTGGAATCAGCTTGGTAGAATAACCTGCCTTCTTCAGGAGCTTCTCGGCACGCATCACAGATGAATTTGTATGGAAGAGGATTACAGCATATTGTGTCATGAATGAATAATCTGCTCTATTGCTCGTATTGTTGTGCTGATATCGTCCATGGTTGTGAACACACCCGGAGCCAGCCGTACTGTCCCCTCTGGGAATGAGCCCATTGTTTTGTGCGCCGCCGGGGCACAGTGCAGCCCGACGCGACACAGGATACCATATTCTTCATCCAGCTTCAGACTGACCTCGGAAACCCGTTTGTGGTGAACACTAAAGGATACGATAGCTACTTTGCTATTGGTATCAAGTGGTCCATATACCTTGATTCCTGGCAGTTCAGATAAACCATTTATGAGCGCTTGGGTAAGCTCTTTTAGATGAGCTCGGATTGTGTCAATCCCCCTGTCTTGTACCCACTGTATGCCAGCGTGGAGACCGGCAATCCCTACAAGATTAAGTGTGCCACTTTCAAATTTATCTGGTAGGTCATCTGGTTGTTCTTCTGATTCGGAACGGCTCCCCGTACCACCACGCATCAGTGGTTCCATTTGTGATACATCAACATTCTCCCCGATAGCCAGACCACCTATGCCAGGAGGACCTTGCAATTCCTTATGCCCAGTGAAGGCCAAGAAGTCAATCCCCATTGCCGGCATGTCTATGGGTATGATTCCCGCCGTTTGTGCAGCATCAACTAACAGCAAAGCTCCTGCTTCATGAGCGACAGAGGCCACCTCAGCAACAGGTAGTATGGTTCCCATTACGTTGCTTGCATGCATGATGACTACAAGACGTGTGCGGGAGTTCATCACTCTGACAACGTCTCTGGCATCAAGGCTGCCATCGGCAGCACAGGGAACAATGCTCAAACGGACGCCCTGTTTTTCCAAGCCTCGCAGCGGTCGCATCACTGCGTTATGTTCTATGGAGCTGGTGACAACATGATCACCGGGTTTTAATAATCCTTTGAGAGCTACGTTAATCGCATGGGTAGCGTTGGCCGTAAAGATTACCCGAAGCGGGTCGGTAACATTGAAAAAAGAGGCGATGTCTTCCCTGGCATTGTATACTTCTCGCGCCGCGGCAACGGACAAACGATGTCCAGAGCGGCCAGGATTGCCCCCGGCCAGTTCCAAGACATCGGTCATAGCTTTTAGCACTTCCGGTGGCTTGGGCCAGGACGTCGCTGCGTTATCAAGGTATATCATTTCTTCGGCCTCATCTGGCAAGCTTGTGCAACCTCTCATGAGTCAGCGTTACTGGTTGTGGGCATGACAACTCGCCAGCATCTATTATCCTAATACTATCCAACACAAGCTCCCTATGCTTCTTTCTCCCGCATAACTAACCCAACAATTATACATATTACCAGACCCGTGATGACACCAGCTGGCCCAAAGGCACCCATCGCATTCTCCGTGGGACACAAGCAACTGGCTATGCTATAGTTCTGGGCAAAACCGCCACCTACAACCATGCCAATAACAAACATAGCTGCATCGGCATCTCCTTCACCAGAAAGAAAGAGCTGCCGAGCAGGACAACCGCCAGCCAGAGTGAGAGCGAGTCCAGCCATGACCATACCGCCAAAGTTCCACCACTCGTTGGTTTGAGCTAGCGGCTGATCTACAAAGCCAGGATGAAACTGACCCAGTGCCAGGTTAGTGATGAAAGCAGCGCCGATGAACGCCAGAAGACCATTCAGGAGATGTGAATCCCGGAGCCATAGCATGTTACGTACCGCGGCAATGGTACAAAAGCGGCTGCGCTGGGCCAGGAAACCAATAACAAGCGCCACCACTAGGGAGATGATTATAGGGGCGTGTTCACTGCCTACAACGTCTGGCATCGTGGAGAAAAATATAGGGCCGGTTGGATTGCCATCGGCATCCCTCCCAAACTGTGGCGCAGCGAGCAAAAGAACAAGCAGTGTCACCATTATAATTGGCAGCACCCAGCCTAAAGCTCTGGGTGCGGGATGGCTGCGCCCAAGGCTAAACCCCCTGCGTAAGAAGACGATGCCTATTCCGATCCCAGCCACCAGACCAAGAATACCGAAAATGGCGTTCCAATCACCGCCGGCGAGCCGCAGGTAGGCACGCCACGGACAGCCGATGAATACCAGCATGCCAAAGGCGGCAAACATGCCAAGGAGAAAACGCATCAGCGGAGCTGACCCTGTACGCGGCTTGAACTCTCGGAAGATGAGCGCAGCAATAAGAGCACCCAGTACAAAGCCGATTATCTCAGGACGGATATACTGCCCCCTTGGTTCGCCGGACAGGCCAAGCGCCCCGGCGATATCGCGGCTAAAACAGCTTACAGAAATCCCCATGTTCCCGGGATTACCAAGTTTGACGAGTACTGGGGCAAGTGCCCCAGCAGCAAGGCCGGTGAATATGGGCCCCCAGCGAGACGTAAGAAACCGTGAGACGGATGCCATAGAACCTCCTTTATTTATTTACCAGGTTTCCTGTCTGACAGTTGATAATGTCTATAATAATGGCACAAGCCTTAAGAAGTCGCAATACTTGTGAATACTCGTAAAATCGGCAATATATGCTTAAAAGGGTGAGGCAGCTCTCTACTCTTATTTGAAAAGGTTACCGAACAAACACTAGACCTAGCTTATTGCTCAGTGCGCTAAAAAGTTCAACAGTGCTATGCCCAGCCTTCTGCCGTCAAGGCTTCATGTAGTTCATCGGGGTGATGGCGGCAGCGGTATTCCAGTTCGCTGGATTCAGCGTGTGCCTTGCTATAGGGCCATCCTTTAGCCATACGGTTACGCTCGTGCAATTCATGCAGGAGTACATAGGGACGCTCCTCTTCTTCAATGTCGTCGTCAATCCATACTTCATTTTCAGGTACGAATTCATACACATGGTCATGGCCACCAGCAGTAAAATCAACATCAAACACACTACGTACGAGACGCCCGTTGACGATCCAAACGGTCAAGCCATTCTCAAGTCTTTTCCACAACCGTTCGTGAACCTCAATACCCTTCGGCAGTTTTTTCCCATGGCGTGTTACAAGCTTCAAATCTCCGGCACGGCGGCGTTCTCTACGCTCTGCTTGGTCAGCCTTAACCAGCGCTTCTCCATAGGACATGCCCTTCGCCATAAGTCGGTGCTCTACCAGTAGGTGGTCAATAAAAAACTGAGTTTCATCTTGTTCGGCTTCCCGGTCAATCCAGAATTCGTCTTTTGGGATATAAGAATACCGGTAGTGTTGACCAAAGTTGGTGAACTCCTCGTCGATGTGACCACGGATGTAGATGCCGTCCACAACCCACACCTTTAAATCCCCTCGATTACCAATTTGTTGCACATAAGGCGGCTTCAGTGATGCTGACATAACTACACTCCCTCAGGTATATATCCTCAATTAGACCAAGATACTTTAGCTTTGAAAATAACAAGCCTATATCCTAAACATTCTGGTCTGCGACAACAATATTATAGCTGTTTTCGTTTTTATCGTCCTATTTTCGGTCTCGCTCCTGCGCTGACATAGCTCAGGATGTTGCCATGTGTAGCAATCCACGCTTCTGTTGCCCAAGTTGAACAATATGGATTAATGTTCATCTCCTAAGCTTACTCTGGATAGCATCACTCTCCAGTTCTCTGATAGCGTCGGCAGCGATCCAGTGAGCAGCCTTCGAATCAAGCTGCTGAATTTCCTTAGCTGCACCTATCGCCGCCCGGTTCAAATTGAGATTTCTTTTCCCGATGTTTCTCAGAGCCCAGTTCACTGCTTTCTTGACAAAGTTGCGCTCGTCCGTAGCCTCTCGTATTATTACCGGAAGCAATTCGATGAATCTCTCATCGCTCGCTTTCTTATCGTGCCAGGCTAGACAAGCTATCAACGAGAAGGCAGTCCTTTTGACGAACTCTTCTTTCCGCTCAGACCAGTCGACAATTTTCTTCCAGGCCAATCGGTTCTTTTCAAAGAGATTCATGCACACCTGGTCGCAGACATCCCACGAATTAATGTCCTTCACCCAGTCCTCCATCTGCTCTTCAGTAAGCTTAGCAGGGTCGCCGACCATCCCAGCCACGATCCTCGCTTCAGCTATTCCAGTCCTCCATAAGTCCAGCGCTAGCTTGTGGTCTCTCCCTATCTCTTTAGCCAGTTTTCTCATATCCGGAACCGAGACGCCTAACCGCTGTTCAACGGTCATTCCATATTTAGCCATTCCCTTTAGCTGCTCTGGCTGAGCCTTGCTCCGGAGTTTATCCAGCACATCATTCACAGAAGCCATTGTTTCCTCTTGTTCTGTTACCTCAAAGTGCGGAATACGTAATACATCAATATATCCCCGCGGTTCACCTTATTGCTGAACAAACCACTATAATGTTGTATCACTAGATAATCAATAATCCAACCAACGTAAAAACAGCGATAGGTGGCAGAGCTGGCATCGGCTTCCCCTTTAGAAATATCGCCTGAATAGCATAGACGCTAACCAATCCTAGTAATCCAAATACTGCAATAATAGCAGCTGACTTTAGGCCCTGGGCAAAATAAACGGAGGCTGTCAACAGACAAGGAAAGGCAATGTCGCCACCGCCCAGTATAGAATATTCCCTGGCGGCAGGATTCAGTTCTACCACTTTCTCTCCATGTTTTTTCAAGTTTGAGTTCCACTCAGAATATTTTTTGGGAATGATTAATGCCGGCAAGGCATTTATTTGCGACAACCTGTCTGCCATCCAGAGCATAAATTTGAAACGCACTGCCAGAAAGTCATAGAGGGCAAGTGCCAGAATAATAGCCATCGCAGTCCAAGGCGTAATAAAGCGACCGAAAACCACTCCTAAACTACTCACTGCCAGAATCAGTACCAGGTTATGTAACCAGACAAGTGGTATCAAAAACCAAAATGCTCCAGATGCGATTGCGATGGCGACAGCTAAGGGAAGGGGCACGTAGAAGACAGTGGCGATGAATGCGCCCCAACTAAACAGAAGGGCAAACAAGAGTCTAAGAAGAACCTTTAAAGCCTTAAGTGGAATCTTGTAGAGCGTAACCCCAATCACAGCTACTGCCGCAAAAATATAGATTAAAATTGGCCCTAACGCTGAATGGGCTGGGATATCGATAACTTCACCAGAGGGTAATGTCACTTCCCCCGGCCACCAGTATACCGGCCCGGACGGTTGGGTTGGTATTTGTATATCATTTTTCTTCAGGAATGGGTCTATACGGGGAGCGACAAGAAGGATTAGCATTTGAGCGACAACAAAAAGAAGAAGGCCCAAATAGACCGTATTCAGCTTTACCGGCCTCTTCGTGCTCATATAGGGGGTATATTATATCAAAGAAGGCCCGAAGTCGAAGTATAACTGTGACTAGTAACCCGGGTAAATTGAATGATTTTAGTGAGTATATAAAAATGCCAAGCTGTTATGTGCGAGGTGTCATAGTCTGCACTGGCAATAATTTCATGTCAGCTTCATCAGGTATTTTTCGTAATCGACAACTTGGTACTTCTTGCCCCGAGCAATGACCTTGAAATTTTCTCCCTCAAGTAGTCTCTTATGCGCTTCCTGGCCACCGGGGTATTTTTCATTCAAAAATCCATCCACTTTGAGCGTCCGCCAATACGGTATGTCTAATGACTTGCCTTCCTTGCTTACTTCTTCTACCGCATTGGCCGCCGTCATGATGAAAATACCGGTAGTTAGAGAGCAGCAGGCCTTTACACCGTGCTGCTCGGAAATCTTTTTGCATATTTCGACAATCGTGATGAGCTTACCCCTCGGTACCTTCTTCATTATTGTCACTACCTCCGATGGGTTCACCAGGACGACATTATCACCGACTTCGGCACCCATCTTGTGCACAGCATTGTAACAAGGGAACCTTTTCTCCAGCCTGAGTACCTTAGGAAAAGATGGTTTGTCCCTCAATTTTTCCTGCCAGGTTTTTCTCATTGCTCCTCCCAGCGGTACTTGTGTTTCTTTTGGCGTAGCCTATCGAGATTGCATTTATAGCACAGCCCGTTATGGCAGCATATTATCCCGCTACATTTGGGGCAATGCCACTTTGCTTCTTCCTTTTCCAGAAACCTCTTGATGCTATGCTTTTTGATAAATTCGAGGTTCTCAATCATGCTCATATGGTAAAAAGTGCGGTAGCGCTTGTCGAGAGTCTTCAGCCGGCGGCAGGGGAAATCTTCACAATCATAGCAAAACCGCACAAGTCCTTTCCTCAGCAGTTCACACTGCCTTTTGTAGTAACAATTCCTGCCGC
>JBEKTM010000023.1:0-16591 GCA_049516035.1 Dehalococcoidia bacterium | reverse complement strand
AGTGGGGTTAGACGAGAAACAAATCACTGAGTATGTAAGATGGCAGGGGGGCCAGGATTCAGGTCAAGCAAAGCTTGACCTGTAAAGTGCCACGGGCTCTGCCCGTGGGTATCTACGCTAAACTCTTTAAGCATTCGAGACTCCTTCGAAATTTTTGATTTGCCCCCCGAGATACAGGTCTAATCTCACGACTTTTCGGGTCTGCGAATTAGCCGCTTTAGGCCGAAGTAAGGAAGGAGCAAAACAAAGGAGATTACTTCCCAGCTAAACGCAATCTTCAGGCCATTGAAAATCTCCTTTTGCGTGAAAATCATGTCCATACGCATAGCGTCCAGCGCCTTGGCGTCTACAACCAACTTGTCTCCCACGCGCTTGACCGAGTAGAATACGGCCGCTATGTCACCATCTTCGATATACACTGTCATGCCTTTTTTCATTGCCATACACAATTTCCCGAGTTTTTTATTTCCAATCGACCCATCTAGCCCTATCTGGCTATCACCTTCTTGAAATCTGATAGATAGGTCTTCCATTATAACCTGCACGGCTGCCCTGCCACCACCGCTCACCCCACCCCCCGGATGAGTGCTGGACCCGCACATATAAAGCTTGTTCACCGGCGTCCTGTACTGACCCCAGCCAGGAAGCGGCCTATTAGCGAAGAACTGCGGCAGGAATGTGCCTACATGCAGGAAATCCCCGGTTATGAAAACCGGGTTATGCCTCTCGTAGTCGAGAGGACTGTCTATTCGCCTTCCTAATATGTTCTCCGGCCCCAAATTCATGATGTGATTCCTTGCCACATCCAGAATACCGTCCGCTACTTCTTGCTTAATCTCATCCCACCTTGCCGGACCTCCGTCCTTCAAGTTATAGGGCTCAAAGTGGTACAGGTAAAGCGTATGCTTCCCTTCGGGAGCACGAGTGGGGTCAGCCAGCGTAGCAACACTCACCAGCGGCATTCTTGTGTTGGGAATTCCGTACACATATTCCTCAAACATCCTTAGGGTGTCTTCCATAAATGGATGTATCTCCACCATGAATGCTTTATCGACATCTCCACCGGCCTTGAATCTTAGCGGCTCATTCAGGGCAATATGTTGGTTCAGAGGTACGAACGTGGCCTGCTTAATTCGTCTGACCTTATCCTGGAAACCAGGCGGTAGCTCCTCGGGTTTCAACATCTCAAGGAAAAGCTGCTTGATATTAATATTGGAAACGATGGCCTTCCCCGCTGCTATCTCCTCGCCAGTATCCAGGACCACCCCTTTGGCTTCGCTAGCTTCTACCTTAACGGACTTCACTGAGCTTGACAGCTTGTGATTGTACCCCGTTAGCTTTTATACAGGCTGCAAGCGCTTCGCTTAGCGCTCCCGAGCCGCCCTCCGGTATGCCCGTTCCTCAGCTGTGAAACATGGGGTACATAAAGGCGGCGTTTCCGGTTCCCTTTTCAAGAGGGCTGACCATACACTCTGCGGCAAGCCTGGAAAACAGTATCTTCATTTGCTCGCTCTCAAACCACTCTTCGGCTATATCCAGGCTGCTCGACAGGATTATCCTCAAAAATTCACGACCATCCTCGCTCCCGTCTAAAATAGATACCATCTTCCCAAAGGGAACCGGCGGTGAGAAGGTGGCCACGGTGGCCACTCTGCTCATCCGCCGGCAAAAATCAAGAAATTTAGGATACATCTCGGCATCCCGCTCTGAGAACTGTCTTAAGGATTCGCATGTCTTGTTGACATCCCGGTATACAATCAGTGCCCTATCATCGGGAAATACGATAGCCATCTGTGGGTCCGGGAAAATGTACTTGAGCCCATACTTAGACTTGAGGCCAAGCTCATCACGATGAATCAGAGGATTGGCCTGGATCACAACGTGCCCGGTTGAACACCAATCGTGCTTGAACCCGGGCAGAGTCAGCTCCCTGGTGATAACCCCGCCCCCGACCTGGTCCAGCCTCTCGACCACGCAAACATCTAGCCCTGCTTTGGCCAGGTACGCAGCGACAACAAGCCCATTGTGCCCTCCACCAATCACAACCACTTCGTGTTTTTCCATTTGGTCTTTCTCCTTATTGATTCCACGCCTCCACCGCCGCTCATTTCCTTGATATTATCATATGAATGAGACCATAAAATTGACAGAAATATCGGTATATGATAATATAGTTCGTATCGCATGTGAATACAAAATAATGAAAATTTATTAAAGGCAGAAAAATGTCATTTATAGAAGTAAAAGGGATAAAACTTGAATTAGATGACAACGGATTTTTGAAGGAACCAGAAAAATGGACAGAAGAAGTAGCGATAGCTATAAGTATTCGACAGAACCTGGACAAACTTAATAAAGACCATTGGAAAGTAATAAATCATATTAGAAACTACTACCTAGAATATAATGTGCCACCAACGGTAAGAAGAATTACTAAAGAAACAGGTTTTGATATAAAATACATATATGAACTATTCCCCCTGGGTCCTATTAAAGGAGCGTGTGCGATAGCAGGATTACCACAGCCGACGGGCTGTGTCTAAGCAACATCAAACACAACTTATATTAAATAAATCGAAGGAGGGAACACACAATGATTTTCGGCAATACTAAGGATGTTGTAGCAAAAGAAATAAAAACATTTCCATTCAAAAGTAAGAGTTGGCCTGTAAAGGGCACTTTCATTCAATGGTTATCACAAGTAGGAGACCCTGCTGTACCAGAATATGGGCTAAGATTATTTACTATTAAGCCTGGCGGTTTTATTCCAGTCCACCAGCACCAGTATGCACAGACTGAAGTGATGATATCGGGAAAGCTCCTGGCTGGTTACTATGATGATAATGGCAAAGTTTTAGAAGAAAAAGTAATCGGCCCTGGTGACTTTTTTTATGTCCCGCCAATGGAAATACATGGAATGAAGAACACCGGCAAAGAAGACGCAAAATTTTACTGCTGTATTTGTGTTTTAGGTGAAGAATGTGCTGTTTAGAATTATCAATTTTAGGAAGAATCTTGTTTTAAATCAAGAGTAATTGTCTTAACTTAATCTGACGCTACATGTATTCGGTTCTTAGCTATAACCACCCAAGTGATGGGAAACAGTACCTTGGCAACTAAATTTTCATTTTTGAACAGGCAACCAAGGTACTTTTGTTTCTACCATTGCGTTCACAATCAATTCCGCAATTCCTGTATAGCTAATATTGTATTTTTCCCCAATATTATAGTAACTCAATAAATCTCTAAGTTGACTTTTACAATTAGAGCAGGGAGCACAAACGTATTTCCTAATTTCAGGATTTGTATCTTCAAAAGTCTGCATAATTTGTTTTATTTTCATTCTGCCGGCAACATTAATACGCCAGTCTGAAAACCCTTGAGACTTTATGATTGCAAATCCGCTTCCTCCTCCGCAACAGTAATTGTTTACTCCATGGGGTTCCATTTCCCGGAATTCTGGACATACCCTTTTCAGGATATTCCTTTGAGGTTCAACAATTCCGGAGAGCCTGACAACACTACAGGGGTCATGTAATGTGACTAAAAAATTATTCTTTTCGGGATTAAATTTGAGCTGGTTACGAGATATTATATTTTCAAAAAAGGATAAACAATTAATGCGGGGTATATTTAGGTCACTAGGGAGAATTCTATCGCCTAAGCTGACCAGGACTTTTTGCGCATGGCCACATTCACCAATTAAAATTTTTTTTACGCCCAAGTATTTAGCGAGTTGAGCGTGTTTCATCACAATTTTCGCCATTTGTATGTCATCATACCAGGCTCCGTAATTGACGGCGTCATAACCAATAAGTTCACTTGATAACGTCCAGCTGGCTCCAACAGAGTCTAAAATAACGGCAAACGCCTCTGGATTTTCTGGCCACGCCAAAAACTCACCTGCATTATGTATCAGCAAAATATCTGCCCCTTCCCTATCTACGGGTATATGTATCCTTCTACCAATCTTTTCTTCAATTTCATCTTCCATAAATTCCACAGTATTCTTAAAAGCCTTTGGAGTAATGCCGGTACTCGAACCAATCTCCAGTTGTCTGACAGTTCCCAATCTATGAAATTCAACAGGTGCGATGCCCAATTCCTGGCTGAATAGCTTTCGAATTTCACGAGTTATCAAACCATTATCTATTCCCATAGGGCAAACCTGTGCGCACTTACCGCAAAGGGTACACCGATAAGCCAATTCAGCCAGTCTAGCAATCGTAGTCCAATTAAGTTCAATACTGTCACCCGTAAACTTGGATATAAAATTACCCCCAAAATCCAGGTATTTTCTTTTTATCCTCCGTAGCAACTCCGACCGAAATATCGGGCGATATATCTCCTGTTTTCCACTGGAGAGATATATTGGACATACCTCACTGCAAGTTTGACACCTTGCACAAAATTCTAGCGAAAGAGCCAAAGGTTGTGAAAAAGTCCAGTTATCCTGGTCAGAAAGCAACTTCTTCAACCCATTCAAGAAGCTTTGAACTAACCTTTTTCCTTCTTCCTTATCCCGTGGCCGGGATAAAGCCAAAGCGGATACCCCATCGAGTGAATAATCGTAATGATTATTTTGTTCCCCGGTTATCATTTGTGTTTCTTTAGAGGTTGCTTCAGAGCAGGGTAAGGGCATAAGGTCCTTAACAGTGATATTCAGAAGTTTTTCACCCGGGTTCTGACTAATAGTTCTTATTTCGCTTTCTTTTTTCATTTTATCTCTTTGTGGTCAAATATTACCTCTTCCCACGTCTTGTAAGGCTTAGCATGCGGCGCTGCCCAACTAATTGGTTGAAGTAATTGCTTCTGTAATTTTCCCTCCAACCTGGTTCCCTTGAATTTTCGCTCATTATCCCAGACTACTTTATGATATGTGAAATATTTCCCCAGAAAATGCATCATGGGAGTAAAAGGTAGATAAAACAGTAGAAGAGAAAGGAGAATCAAGCCGATAGATAATGACGCATTTAATATTATTCCAGGGCTGAAGGTGATTATGCTTTTCATTAGTTGCCTAGCGACGTTATTTAAAGGGTAATAAGAAATCCAACAAATTAGTCCGTTCAGAAGAACTGCGAAAATAAATAACAGACTGAAATAGTCTCTGAAAGTGGTATAAATTTTATATTTCTTATCCATGGACCTTTTTATAATGAGACCAACACAGCCAAAAATACCCAGTATAATACCGAGAATCCCCACTCCCAATGACACATAATTCAATATTTTTATCGAGATATTTGCTGACTCACCAAAATTTATACCGAAAATCATCATCAAGGCTCCAGAAAAAATCAGGATTAGCCAAAGAATAAGTAAAAATAACCCAATGTGGAAAGGATAAGTAAAATACCATAAAGCTCTGTTATTGTAAAAACACTTCTGAAAAAGAAACATCTCTTTGGCTATATACTTGAGCTCTCCTAAGGTGCTATGCCTTAAATTTTTTTCCGTGCTTAATTCTTCTAAATAAGTACCGGCAGACTCACGACCAACTTCGTGAGCAATTGGATAGAGTTCACACCTCAAATGTACGGGCATTCTGGAATATTTTATGGCTTTTGCGATAGTTGACCCTATAAAAAATAAAATGCTAGCATAAATTAATAACAGTAACCACATCATGCACTCTTTTCTGAAAGCGACTTATTCTCCACTTTAGGGGCTAAAACTTCGCATCATATACTAAGTAATATATTAAATAATATCAAATATATAATCATTTGTCAAGAGAGCGTCGTATTCTCCGTAAATATCGGGCAGTCTTACGTAGTGTCCTCATACCGATTCCAAGGTATAGTCGATGATAATTGAACCACTTAAGAAAAGACGGCGCTACAGAGTAAAATTTGTACGGTATTATCTTGTGGAAACGCTGCGAACGCCGGTTGCGGTAACCTGGTCATCAGGATGTACGGCAAATGAAATGTATTTTAATAAATGGATTCTGACTTTATTTGTGTGACCTTTCCCTCTTTCGCTTAATGAGGTCTTTCGTCCTCTTTTTTCTTTCGTTAGACATGCTGCTAAGCTCTTCAACCATTATTTTCATCGAATCCAGGCAGCATTGTAGTTCTTCAGGTGATAGTTGACCTAATACTTTTCCTATTAATTTTGTTTTTCTTTTTTTTGCCTGGTAAGCTACATTCTTTCCAGCAGTCGTCAATAACACTTGCGACGCTTTCCCATTTCTGCTTTTATTACGTTTGACGAGGCCATGTCTTACCATTCTATCGACAATAGCTGATGTGCTGTTAACATTACGATTTATCAGTTTTGCCAGTTCAGTTATTGTAGGGGTGCGGCCAAGGTCTACGATATCAATTAGTATCATACATTGTTGTGCAGAGACACCTATTTCAGAAAAGAAGTGTTCCCTATGTTGTGTTAAATTATCGCAAGTTTGACGTAGTGTATCCCACAGTCTATAACGCAATTTGTTTAGGTCATCAGTCAATGTTAACAACCCCCAATCAATCTAGTTATTGAAATATAATAAGATTTTTTAAAATGCAATTCCTAAGATGACTTTGTCTTTCCAATAAACCCGAAGGGCAGGGTTCCACGGGCTTTGCCCGTGGGTATCTACATCATACAAACTCTTCCTATTAAACTTCCCACTCACTAATATACTATAGCTATTATTAAAATATTATTAAAATATGTGATTTCTTTTCGTTTTCACATGTCTAAAATTATACGATAATGTATTTATCATTGTCTAGTATCTGTTATGCGAATTGAGGGAGGTCTTGTCAATAAGTGTGTAAATGTCAGGCAACGGCGGGCACCTCCTCCCGTTTGATTTCTGTTCTTTCTCGTGCTTCTTCGAAGCCAAATCCCAGGTAGACTTGCATCAACTTCTCCAGGGCGTCCAGCCCCCGAAATCTTTGCTCCACCAGCATGAGCATTTTCCAGATCACCGCCGTGGCGCTTTCCACCTTCTTGTACCGCTTGGCGGCATCCGTCCTTAGCCGTAGCGCCGCAAAGGGCGATTCTACTACGTTGGTCGTCCGCAGGTGCTTCCAGTGCTCCTTCGGGAACTGGTAGAAGGTGACCATTCTATCCCAGTCGCGGATCAGCGTGTCTCCGGCCGCCCAGTAGCCTTCTTTCCGGCACTAAGCCAAAAAGTCATCTCGTTTCTCTTCGGCCTCTGGCCGGCCTTCTGCATAAGCTATATCTTGCAGTCGCCGCTTAGCCTGAGGCTGTACTTTCTTGGGTAACTTGTCCAGCACGTTGACGATTTTATGGTTCCAGCAGCGCTGCTCCGCGGCATCGGGGTAGACGTTCGAGAGGGCGCCCCAGATACCAAGATTACCGTCTCCGGTCACCAGGCGGGGACAGTTCATGCCACGTTCCTTGAGGTCTCGCAACACACCCGACCAGCTCTCGGTCGATTCCCGGTACCCCGGCGCCACGGCCAGGATCACCTTCCGCCCATCTGCGAGACCACCGACGATCACCAAGAGGGCGGCTTTATCCTTCTCCAGGCCCGCCTTGACATAGACCCCATCCACCCACATAAAGAGCACTTCCAGCCCATCCAGCGGGTGTTTCTTCCATTCATCCCACTCGGCCTGCCAGCCCTCTTTCAGACGGGCAACCGTGCTGGCCGAGACCGGCGCCGCTTCCCCCAGGAGCCCTCTCAGGGCTAGGTCAAAGTCCCCCAGGGACAGACCGTGAAGATAGAGCTGCGGGATGAGCTTATTGACCTCGGCGGTCCGCCGGGCAAACATGGGCAATACCCGGCTCTCAAACCGTTGCTCCAATCCCCGCACCCTGGGTCGGTAAACGGTGACCGTCCCACAGCCCAGGGTCAGGTGCCGCGCCTTGCTGTGGCCATTCCGATAAACCAGCAGGCTATCTACGGCTTGACGTCGTTCTGATTTCTGGCGCCCCAGCAGCTCGGTGATTTCCTCCTCCAAGAGAGATTGGATGAATTCCTGCACTTTCCTTCGTACCCATTCTTCCAGGTTGTCCCAGACAATAATTGACGGCCGGTTCCCTTTTGTGGTTTGCTTTCCCATGGCGGTGGCGAGTACCTCCTTTACTGTTATTTTCTTCCCTAACAGAAAGGGTACTCGCTGCCGCTAACTATTTCCACACCTTTTGACGATACCTCGAATTGAGGCTAAAACTACTAAAATGGGAGCGCTACAATCTCACTCTATTCTAATTGAATAATGAGCCTGAATAAAAGGGCCTCAGGCAACCCGGTTAGCAAATCTTGAGATCTGCTGAAAGAGATTGGAACGAGCTTTCACCATCCTTTCTGCAAATTGATTATCGCTCATTTGATTGGCGATTGTCTCGAGTTTTTCAAAGGTTACACTGGGACGCAGGTAACTCTCAGCCTCGGGTAAAGATTTCAGCCTTTCATAGGGTGTCCTCACCTTCTCATAAGGATAAGTTTTCCTGATCTTACCTCTGTGGTCGATAACAGGCACCGGGAAGAAACAAGACCGGTGAAAATTGATATACGGATTTAAGTAGTTTTTGTGATACCCATTGAGAAATTCGGCGCATGCTTGTGGGATATAAGCATATCCCAGGTTTTTGCGTATTACTGAGCCGTTCTTGGTCTCCACCAAGCCATTATCGTCAGGATGTCTGGGCCTTGATTTGGTGAAGCGAACCAGTAGTTTGTTCAACAGCCTGGCCACTACATGGTTTACGAATTCTGAGCCGTTATCGGAGTGAAATCCCCGGATGATAAAGGGGAATTGTACCAACATGCTTTCCAGTACCGACACCAGATAAGCTTCCGATATCCTTTCCACCGAGGCTACGATTTCCCACTGCGCGATCTCATCCACGGCATTGATATGGTATACCCCATTCTGACCGTTGATGTCCCCCTGATGAAGTGTATCTATCCGGATATGACCAGGCTGCCCCTTCGGGTCCGGTTTCACCCGCTCGCCGATTTTGGATACGACAGGTTTCGTACTGGTAAATCGTCTTGTCATGCCCCGATAGATATTACTCCTTCGCAGATTGTATAAATGGGCTACAGATATCCGGGAAATATTCCCGAACTCAGCGTGTCCATAAACCTCATATTCCCGCTCCATGATCTTCTTCGTGGCTGGTCCACTTAACCACCGATGCAATTCATCTGTTCTGGCTAATAGCCCAACTTCTGACGGGGTATACTTCCGGGGAAAACGGTGTCTTCTGTATTCCGTTTTCTTCAATCGCCCTGTCCTTTTGTACTCCGCTATCAGCCTGGATACCTGTGACCTGGAGTATCCCGTAACCTTCTCTACATACCGCCGTATTACTCCTTTCTCAGATCTCTTGAGACGATGATACCTGAACCTTATCAGCACCTCCTCTATCCAGTAGTATTTCTCTTTGGCCGTTAGGCCCCTGAACTCTACCGCCTCACTCCCCACCAGAAATTGCCTGACTTGCTCTACCGTATTTAATTGTCCGTCGTTCATGATTAGTCGCATGTCCCAATCATAAACGAGCTGCCTTAGTCCTTCAGGCTCATCTTGCGTTGGAAATCGATACCCCCTCCAGGCTCATCTTGTATTGGAAGAGACTATATCTTGACAAGCAATTGTATATTATGCTATACTTCACAAACTTCGTATCATATACGGAGATTAAATAAAAATATTTGGTTCTAAATTAATTACTCTGGGCTTAGTTATGTATCTTTAAATATTATTCAGAGGATGAAGAAGAGTTTTAAATGTAGAATATTTAAAAAGGAGTAGTTAATGAAAAAAATCCTGCACAAAAACACACTCGCATCCGTCTTACTCGTTTTGGCATTGGCACTCATCCTGGCAGTATCATGCGCCAAAACAACAACGACGACACCAACAAAGCCCACGACCACGCAACCAAGCACAACTACAACGACAACAGTACCTACAACCGTCACAACAACGACACCTAAGACCACTACAACTACGCAGCCAACTACAACAGTCCCTCCAACTGGAGGAACCTTGAGAGTCGGTATTAGTGCGGACGCCAAGAGTCTCGGCTGGTCGGCAATTGCCGGGTCAACCGGCTTTCAAGACGCTGTGATGCGTGTCCCTTGTCTCGAGACTCTAGCACGTTATGATGCCGCCGGTAATCCAACGCCCTGGCTGGCTACGGGGTGGCAAGGAGACTCTAAAGCCTTGACTTTCACCGTAACCTTGAGAAAAGGGGTTAAATTCCATGATGGTACGGATTTTAACGCCACGGCAGCTAAATGGAACCTCGACCAGGAAATACTTGCCAAACGGGCAGAATTATCCGCGGTAAAGTCAATAGATGTTGTAGACGATTATACAATTCGTCTCAATCTCTCTCAATGGGACAATAGTATAGTGTATGCGCTGGCAAGTTACACCACAGGTGTCATGATATCCCCGACAAATTACCAGAATGGTGGTAGCACCGATGCAGATCGTAAAAACTGGGCTTTGTTTCATCCGGTAGGGACCGGGCCATTCAAATTTGTCAACTGGCAACAATCCGTCAAGGTAGTGTACACGAAGTTTGACGGCTACTGGCAACCGGGAAAACCATATCTTAGCGGGATTGAGTTCGATGTTATCGCCGATGTTCTTGTTGAGGAAGCATCCTTTCTCAAGGGGGACCTGGACGTCATTTACCTAGCAGATGCTCAAACTTCCGCAGACCTGACAAGTAAAGGGAAATACGTGGTTAACAATTTGCAAACCGGTATTAACGCAGCGACGCGAGGAATTGTCGGTAATAGCGCTGACCCAAATTCCCCCTTCGCCAATGTTAAAGTCAGACAGGCAGTATATTACGCTATTGACAAACAGGCGATAAACAAGGCTATCTTCCTGAACCTGGGAGTGGTAACTGACCAGTGGGCAGCCCCTGGTACATGGACTTATAACCCGCAGGTGAGTTACCCGTACGACGTTGCCAAAGCAAAATCGCTTCTCGCTGACGCGGGCTATGCTAACGGTATAGATTGTAATTTGTACTTCCCTAATCGCCCCCCCCTACCGGATTTGTATGCCGCTGTTCAGAGCTACCTTAAGGCTGTAGGTATTCGAGCAACACTTCAGCCTGTCACTGATGCGAAGTTCCTGGATCAGGGTACTAAAGGCTGGGATGGCTTGATAGAGTGGGCCGTCTCTTTGGAACCCGACCCCTTAAAAGGAATGATGGATAGGTTGCTTTCCACGGGAGTTGGGGCGTTCGCAGTAGGTATAACCCATCCCAAGGAGATTGATAACCTCATGCAGCAGGCATCATTAGCACCGGACTTAGCAACGAAGCAAGCTTTAATGCAGCAACTCCAAAAGCTGGTAACTCTGGACTATGCTCTGGCAGATAATATCGTGATTACCCCGGACATATCTGTAATACAGCCTTATGTCAACAAATCAGGTTTCAGCGAAGTCACCCGTTATCAATGGACGCCAGAGGATATATTCATAAAGAAGTAACGTGCTTCCGAGCAAGGGGGTTAGCCCCGAGTATTCCGCTAACCCCCTTGCAGGTCGATGCTACAAATATTAATTAGTGGGAAATGCCGATACGCGCTGCTAGAACTTTTGAGTGAACCCGTTTTTCCTGTAATTTACTCATTAGCATCATATCAAAGCCCAAATATTGACTAGAAATATAATCAACATATTAAAACCATGACTTTAACGATGCTAGGCGTAGGGGACCTGATCCTCGAAGAGTCACAAGGTGATTTCTATCTTAGTCTGGTAAAACCAGTGTTGAAAGCCAGTGATGTGGTAGTGGGACATGGAGAAGTATTATTTACATCCAGGGGTGTTAATACATTTGTCGAGATGTGGGCTCCCGCTCATGGTTGCCCCCCGAGTAATATGGGCGCCATAGCATCTGCTAATTTCAACGTGATTACTCTGGCTGGCAACCACACTTTTGATTCGGGTGCACCGGGGATAGAAGACACTATTGCCGGATTCCAGAGTTACGGCATTGCTGTTACCGGCGCTGGAATGAACATCGATGAAGCCAGAAAACCAGCCGTGATTGAGCGTAAAGGGACACGATTCGGCTTCCTAAGTTACAACTGTGTTGGCCCGATAGGGTCATGGGCTTTCGCGGATAAGCCAGGATGCGCCTATGTGCGCGTCATTACCCACTACGAAGCAGGAATACTTAGTCCTGGAGGTCTACCAACCATCTATACATTCGCCGAGCCCGTTAGCTTGAATGCGATGATTAGCGACATCCAGAAGCTTAGACCCCTTTGTGATGTTTTGGTAGTCGCTCTCCACAAGGGCATCCTTAGGGAAGCAACAAGACTGGCTATGTATGATAAACAGGTATCCCATGCTGCTATTGATGCCGGGGCTGACATAGTCTTTGGACATCATGCTCACATAGTTAAAGGTATTGAGCTATATAAAGGAAAAGTAATCTTTCATGGTCTGGGTCATTTTGTCATGGCTATGTTGCCCCAGACCAAAGGCCAAACAAGCAGGATGTCGGAGCTTAGTAGCATCTTCGGTAAAGAGTTTCCCAATGCCGACCCCGCCGATTTTTTATTAGATGGTGAGGGTAGCTGGACAATCATTGCCAAATGCACTATAGATGGGAATAAGATAGTCCGGGTAAGCTATCTTCCCTGTTTGATAAATAGGCAGAAGCAGCCTGAAATACTTAAAAATGACGAGAGAGGCCAACAGGTATTTAATTTCGTAGACAAAATAACCAAAGCGGCAGGCCTAGATACTGTGTATGAGTGGAAAGGAGATGAGGTAGTTATCCAAGTGTAAGCATTATAAATGCTTGTTTTTCATCAAAACTGGAAAGGAAAGATTGAAATTGCGCAAATCACAAGGAGTGATTAGAGGGCACAAATCCTTGACGTTGAAATCGGCCTCCGGAAAAAGCGAATTTGTTTGGTGCCTGGTTGTTAAAATCAGGTCTCCCTGCTCAACTATTTCAGAGTAATAACCCTATAGTGTTTCTCACTTTTAGGAACTAATTAATCTATTAGCTATGATTCATGTTACTACCCGCCATGAAAACATAGCATTAAAAAATTTTGAAGGAGAAGGATAAATGAGTGCAACATCAGATTTAATCAAGTTCATAGTTGATACCAAATATGAGGCATTATCAAATACTGTAGTGGAAGCGGCAAAAAAACAGACCTTGGATATATTGGGCGCGGCCATCGCTGGTAATACCTATAATATGAGTGGGATGGTTAATATAGTAAAGGGCTGGGGCGGTAAGGAAGAAAGCACAATAATCGTCTTTGGTGGAAAAGTGCCTGCCCCTAACGCCGCACTTTTAAATGGAATTCTGGCTTCACGTATAGATTATGATGATACACACCTATTAGATTGGTGTCATCCCTCGAAGGCCACCATTCCCACGGCTTTTGCAGTCGCCGAGCGTAAAGGGAAGGTAACAGGAAAAGATTTTATCACCGCCATAACCCTTGGTGTTGATTTACAATGCCGTATTGCTAGGGCCCGCACGTTTCGTGTTATGCCCGATGGGGCTTATGTTGCCGTTTTTGGTGCCGCGGCTGTTGCCGGGAAGCTTTCGGGGTTTGATGAGAAACAGATGGCTAATACAATGGGTCACGCTTATGAATTGATACCCGGTGGAGCGGGAGGCTCGGGAGCTGGCGCCTTCCCGACTAAAGGATTGAATGCTGGTCTCTCGTGCAGCGCCGGGATAACCGCCGCCCTTTTAGCCGAAAAGGGTTATACGGCGGATGGAGAGGGCAGCCTCGAAGGGCCGGCCGGCCTATACAGGTCACTAAACCAGGGCTATTTCCAACCGATACTTATGGTCGATGGTCTGGGTAAAGATTTCCGGGGTGTAACCGATAGCCAAAAGGTTTATCCTTGCAGTCACGCGCTGGCAAACTCTGTTGAAGCCGCTATAAACGTAACCAAGGAAAACAATATACAACCCGGTGATATTAACGAAGTAATTGTTCACATCGGGCCGTTCTACGCTTCATTTTTCAGGGAAGGAAGAGGAATTCCCAAGACTGTTATAGCCGCCGAAACCAGTGGCGCCTTCCTCGTAGCGAGTGCTATTGTCCATAGGGAACTTGGTTTAGGTAACTTTACTGAAGAAGAGATTAAAGACGCTAAAATTCTCGAGTTATCCGGGAAGAAAGTTAAAGCAAAAGTAGAACCGGACCTGGGCGGAGCAGGCGGAGTAAGAGTCGATGACCCAGTGATTGTTGAGGTTAAAACCACTAAAGGGGTATACTCGAAGAGAGTAGACCATGCACTTGGTAGCCCGGAAAGACCAATGGCCTTTGATGATGTTGTCGCAAAGTTTAGGAACTGCTGCAAATATTCCCAGATACCCAAGAAGAATCAGGATGCCGTAATCAAGATGGTAAAGGGATTGGAAGATATAACTGATGTAGCTGAAATCATCCGTCTATTAGCCTAGCAAGTTTTTTAAGAGATATTTATCCCCAAATCGTTTTAGGAGTGATATTCATTTATCACTCCTAAAACGGTTGGATATAGCATTGGAAGGTTGTAATGGAGGAGAGTGGGATTTGGCAGCACTTGTTGTCCGCCGATTAATTGGAATAGTATTTGTCATTTTTTTAGTCACCGTTTTTGTCTTTTTGCTCCTCCACTTAATACCAGGAGACCCCGCCCGCACTATTTTGGGTATGGATGCGACCCCGGAACAGGTTAATGCTCTCCGGCATGAATTGTGGCTCGACCGGCCTATACTCACACAATACGGTCACTGGCTGCTTAACGTTTTTAAGGGTGATTTTGGCAGGTCAACAATTTACAATCGGGACGTCAGTGCATTACTCGCCGAACGTCTACCAGTTACCAGTTATCTCTCCTTGTTTTCCATTATCTTGAGCGTACTTCTGGGCGTGACAGCGGGTATCATAAGTGCCATAAGGCGCGGCAGTGCCCTCGACCAGACGGTGTCTGTTCTGGCGAATACCGGCATCTCTATTCCTCCTTTCTGGTTGGGTATTTTAGGCATCTATGGGCTAGGGCTTAAGCTAGGTTGGCTGCCTATACAGGGTTTTATACCACCAACAGTGGATTTCTGGCAAAGCACCAAACAGATAATTATGCCCGTAATTTGCATGGCGGTTCCAGCGATAGCCGTGCTAGCCCGTCAGACACGGTCAAGTATGTTAGAGGTAATCAGACAAGATTACATCCGGACCGCTTGGGCAAAGGGTTTAAAAGAACCCGCGGTAGTGTTAAAACATGCCCTTAAGAATGCCCTTATTCCGGTGGTCACTCTATTGGGCTTACAGGTCCGTATCCTTATTGGGGGCGCAGTTCTTGTGGAGACAGTATTCAATATACCAGGTATGGGTAGGCTTATGGTACAGGCCGTCCTGGATAAAGATTTCGTGGTTGTTCAGGGAACTGTTTTATTGATGACAATCGTGGTCGCATTGACTAATTTGTTGGTTGACATCTCCTATGGTTGGCTCGACACTAGAATTCGTTTAGAGTGAGTGACCGATGGAATCTCATCAGCTTAAAGATATCACCGCACCCGGTAGTTTCACCGAGATTGCGCCCCAGGTGAGTGAATTCCGCCGTATTACCCGCGTGATGTTCAGCCGGCTGGTGGTCATATTCGGTGCAATTATTGTCGTTGTGTTTGTACTAACAGCCTTTTTTGCCCCTCTAATTGCCCCATATGACCCGACAGCGCTAGATTTAGGTTCGAAACTGGCAAAATCATCCGCAGCACATCTCCTGGGCACCGACCAACTGGGTCGGGATGTATTGAGCCGCATAATCTATGGGTCACAGATTTCACTCCTCATCGGGATAGTATCGGTTTTTATCGCTGCTTTTTTTGGCATGGGGTTGGGGTTATTGGCAGGATATGTAGGCCGTTGGGTGAACACTATCGTCATGAGGTTTACCGATGCCCTCCTGGCAGTCCCTCCACTGGTGCTCATGCTAGGTGTTGCCGCAGCTCTCGGTGGGGGACTGAAGAATGTTATGATTTCAGTAGGCTTTGCTCTGATACCAACGTACATCCGGCTAATGTGTGCACAGTGTCTATCCATAAAACAGAGTGATTATATAACGGCAGCCCGTGTCATAGGAGCAAGTGACGTGCGCATAATGGGCCGTCACATCTTTCCAAACTCCTTTCCACCACTGTTGGTACTAATCACTACAAATATAGGCATCGCTATCATGGCCGAGGCCAGTTTAAGCTTTCTCGGTATAGGGATAAGCCCGCCAACACCTACCTGGGGAGCTATGGTGAATGATGGTTACCGCTATCTTCTTAGCAATCCGCTGGTCTCGCTTGCGCCGGGTATTTCTATATTACTTGTTGTTCTGGCCATTAACCTAGTCGGTGATGGCTTAAGAGACGCTCTTGACCCAAGGTTAAGGGGATTATTATAACGCCTGACTGGTGGTGTCCGGCGTGTTAGAGATGAGATTGTCGGACAGGCGACTTGAATACGAAGATTAGAATATGGCTGGGAATTTCCACCACATCTAATAACCCGAAGGGCAGAGTTCCACGGGCTTTGCCCGTGGGTGAATGAACAGGCGGCGATATGAGGTGTAGAATAGATGCGTGGAGACGAGGTTATCTGGGCACGGCGTTTATT
>JBEKTM010000022.1:0-16759 GCA_049516035.1 Dehalococcoidia bacterium | reverse complement strand
TCTATACTATTCTAAACTCCGTGTCGATCCTTGCGACCGTCGGTTCTATGACGTGGTGGGGCAAACGGATGGATAGGGCAGGAAGTATCAAGGTGCTGAAAATCACGTCCCTCTTTGTCCCATTTGTACCGCTCGGGTGGGCACTAAGCCATAGTCTATGGTGGCTCATTATCATGCAGCTATTTTCCGGGTTTGCCTGGGCCGGTTTTCAGCTTTCCAGCAGCGTGTTTATCTTCGATGCAGCTCCCCGACAAAACAGCACGCGTTACATAGCTCTTTACAACTCTCTGATATTCCTGGGCGTCAGCGTGGGGTCTTTGACCGGAGGCATTGTGGCACCACTCCTGCCATTATTTAAGGGAAGCTATCTTCTTTCCATCTTCATAGTTTCCGGAGTGGCTAGGCTGGCAGTGGCGCTGTTTTTCCTGCCGCGCATCAAGGAAGTGCGCAAGGTGCCGCAAGTTAAAGCCGAGGAATTGCTATTCAGTGATTTTCAACCCGGCTGGCTCAAGCGGGCATATGGCTCTGTGGCGGAGCATTTGCGCCGCCGGAAATAGACTGACGACGGTAAAATCTCTTGCAGCACAAAACACTGGAATGGTGTCTGCCATTCGAAGGTTGTTATCATTATTTGTGATTTGTATGATTCATGTGGGTGTCACAATAATTCAGGACCGGTGGAAAAATTTGATTGTATTGGGTTCTAGCTCTGCGCTGCGATATAGGCTGCTGGCAGTGCCCGAGTGAGCATGTTACAATAGATACTGCATCCCGTGGACCCACCCCGCAACATTCTGGATGAAGGAGCGCTTGAGAATCTCGAAAACTTGCAAGTGGCCAAACTAACCTGAACTGACGAGCGGAACAATAAAACAAAGAGTAACTGCTTTAGTAAATAGGTGATGACCGATAAGTATGACGTAGAGGTGAAGTTACTTGCCGTCACCCCTGATGCCGAAAAATTGATAGAGACGGCAGGTAGGCTGTGTTGGGACACACAGGATAAAACAGGCACGGTACCCGACCGAATTCAGAAGTGGCTGGAGATCGGGCATGAGTCAATGATTGAGCATGCTTGTGCTACCTTCTACATCCGTGCCAGCCGCGTCCTGACCCACGAACTTGTCCGGCATAGATTGGCAAGCTACAGCCAGAGAAGCCAGCGCTATGTCAAAGAAACCGAGCCCAGATATATCGAGCCGCCTGAAATTAAAGACAACAAATCTGCCCATAAGCAATTCGAAGAGGTAATGGCGACTTCTTGGCAAGCCTATGGTGACTTATTGGCTAAAGGGATAAAAGCTGAGATTGCTCGCTATGTCCTGCCCAACGCCTGTGAGACCCAGATAATCTGTACCTGGAATTTCCGCGAGATTCGCCATATCATCAAGCTGCGCACATCCAAGCGAGCGCTTCCTGAAATGAGGGCTGTCGCCGAGGAAATACGGAAGATAGCAAAGGAAATAGCCCCTCAAGTATTTGCAGATTTGTGAGTGGCTTAAGTAGCTAACATCCTCCCCCAGACTTTCCCGCAAAATCCACAACTAACAAAATCACTCTGAGAAGTTATTTATTCCTGTGCTATGAGCCAACCCTTGGCTCGTTCTAATGCTCTTGCCCAACCACGGCGCAACGCCTGTCGTTCTGTGGCTTCCATACGTGGCGTGAACCGCTGGCCTACTTCCCGTAGTGCTTCTATCTCCTGACCAGATTTCCAAAACCCTATGCCCAGGCCAGCAAGATAGGCTGCTCCCAGAGCCGTCGTCTCTAACATCTTTGGTCGGGATACCTCTACCCCGGCGATGTCAGCCTGAAACTGTGCCAGGAAGTTGTTGGTCGCAGCTCCACCATCCACCCGTATTTCGGCTAGCCGAAGACCCGAGTTAGCCACCATCGCTTCTAAAACGTCCGTCACCTGATAAGCTATTGATTCCACAGCAGCTCTGACAACCTGGGCTTTGCCGCTGCCACGAGTCAGGCCAACGAGCGTGCCACGCGCATACATGTCCCAGTGAGGTGCCCCCAGTCCCACAAAAGCAGGTACCAGGTACACGCCGCCGGTATCCTTTATTGTCATTGCCAGTTGCTCCGACTCTCCTGCCTCCTTTATCAGTCCTAAATCCTGCAGCCATTGGATAGCTGCCCCGGCAATAAATACGCTGCCTTCCAGAGCGTACTCTGCCTTCCTGTCGAGGCTACAAGCCACAGTAGTCAGCAGACCATGTCGGGCTACGACAGGTTTTCTACCTATGTTCATAAGCACAAAAGCACCTGTGCCATATGTCACCTTAGTCATGCCGGGCTGATAGCATGCCTGGCCAAACAAGGCTGCTTGCTGGTCACCGGCCACTCCAGCAACGGGAATCCCATCCCCGGTATAACCAAAAATGTTAATCGAGGGGTAAACATCCGGCAGCATAGAACGCGGAATGTTAAAAAGTCGCAGTAATTCGTCATCCCAATCCAGGGTATTGATGTTGAACAGCATGGTGCGAGATGCATTTGAGAAATCGGTGGCATGTACTCTGCCCTTGGTGAGTTTCCAGAGCAACCAGGCGTCCACGTTACAAAATAGAATCTCACCCCGCTCCGCCCGCTCCCGTATCCCCGGTAAGCTCTCCAAAAACCACTGTATCTTTGTTGCCGAGAAGTATGCATCGATTACCAAGCCAGTCTTGGCCTGAATGGTTTCGGCCATCCCCTGTGCTTTGAGCTGATCACACTTTTCTGCCGTCCTGCGGCATTGCCACACAATAGCCCGTCCTACAGACTCTCCAGTTACTCTATCTATAAGTATGGTCGTCTCCCGCTGGTTGGTAACGCCTATGGCGGCGATATCAGAATCCTCAATCCCGGCAGCATGCTTAGCTTGGCTAACCGCTTGTAAAGTCTGCTTCCAAATCTCCAAGGGGTCATGCTCCACCCAGCCTAGCTTGGGGTAGTACTGAGGAATCTTGGCATAACCGTGCCCACGTATGATGCCATCACGGTCAACAATAAGTGCCGTTGTCCCCGTGGTACCCTGGTCAATAGCCAGAATATAAGCTCTCACTCTATATCCTTCTCCATGCTGCGAAGTTTTTTTGATTTCGCCACGACGCATGTAAAACCTGCCGCTTAAGAGCGGGCTAAAATCGAACAGTGATAGACAACTAAAAGATACCCTCATTGGGCTTGTCCCGTCAAGGCTTACGAAGTAGTCCGCTTCTGTTGCCACCAGACGGGAAGACGGAAAGTGCAATTACAACTAGTGACTATATGTTATATCGATGTGCCGCCAACGGGTATTGACAATATGTGATATAATATAAACGAGCTATGTATTCCGGCGTTGACTGTTATGAGTGAAGATAGCGAGGATAACATAGTGCCGTTACCGACAGCCCGCTCTCAAGGGCTACCCTTCGTGTCGGTGGTCATACCGGCCTATAACGAGGAAGACTATCTGCTTGCGTGCTTGGAGTCTATAAAAAAGCAGGACTACGCTGGCAAGTATGAGATCATCGTAGTCGATAATGCCAGCACGGACAATACTGCCAAGATAGCTCGCAACTGGGGAGCCAAGGTTGTCTATGAAAGTAAGCTAAGTCTTTCCTGCGCTCGGCAAAAGGGCGCTGAAGTAGCCACAGGAGAGCTTATCGCCTTCATCGATGCCGATACTCAGGCACCAACCCACTGGCTTTCAACCATCGTGTCACGTTTTGTTCGTGAGCCAAAGATGGTGGTGATAAGTGGGTCATATGCCTATTACGATGCCGGCAAGTTCACCAAGATTACCTCCTATATTTGTAATTTCATTTTCATTACCATAGACCACCTTTTCCGAAAAGTTTTTAACAAAGGCAGTGCCATAATGGGATGTAACATCGCCGTGCGACGCTCAGCATTTTGGGAAGTGGGTGGATTTAATACCAACATCAAGTTCTATGGCGAGGAGTATGAACTCTCCCTGAAACTAAAGAGCGTTGGTAAGGGAGGCATTATGCCTCGCCTCTTTGTCCTTACCTCGGCCCGTCGTTTGAAAAGTATAGGTGCGGTGAATCAATACTGGAACTGGATGGTGGCCTACTTTTCGGTCCTTTTCTGGTATACACCGCTTCCCGAAAAGCTGGAAGACTGGCCGTCCAAGACGTGGCAAATAGTGGTGGCCAGTTTTTCCTGGCAGAGAGTTAAAGCATCTTGGGTGTATGTTGCCCTTTTCTTTGGCTTACTCTGGTTGAATATGAGCCCCGCGTTTGAAGCTGTGGGAAGGTTCATTTACGTTTTTGATATAGGTATTCTGAGTACATTGTTTGCCTACCATGGGGTCAACCCCCGCTCCCGGTTCTATGGCAAGGTATTGTCTAACGGCAACCGTAACCGTCTTCGGATTGCGCTGACCTTTGATGACGGCCCCAACGAGCCTTACACCTCTCAAGTTCTCAGCGTATTGGAGCAATATAGAATAAAAGCGACCTTCTTCATCATTGGACAAAACGCTCGGCGCTATCCTGAGACCTGCCGGCAGATAGTAGCAGCAGGAAATGCGCTTGGGAATCACTCCTACCATCACCACAAGTCACTATGTCTGAGACGGGGGAAGACAGTGACTCGGGATATTGAGATGGCCCGTCAGGCAATATATGAGTGTACCGGACTTGAGCCCAAGCTTTTCCGTCCCCCCCACGGCTTCCGTACCCCCTGGCTGATGCGGACTGTTCGCAACCTCGGATATACGGTAGTTACCTGGGACAATATGACCAGTGACTGGAATGCAGAAAAGTCTGGTGAGGAGATTGTACAGGCTATTCTTCAGCGGGCAAAGCCCGGGGGCGTAATTGTCCTGCATGATGGTCGCGATACCAGGCTAAGGTACGACCGCAGCCACATGCTGCAAGCTCTGCCCTCCGTCATTGAGGCCCTCGTGGAGAAGGGTTTTGAGTTTGCCACCATACCTGAGCTCCTTGAGTCGGAAGAGGAGCTTCTAGCTTAGCAATCTAGTTAGGCATCACGCGAATTCACTGGTGTTTCAGGCTATACTTGCTCAAAAGTGCCGCTTTAGAGAGCCAGACTTCTTTTAGCTCCCGGGGCTTTTCTCTGAGTCCCGCCACTTCATCTCCCCGCAAATGATAGACTTGCATTAACCCGGCCATATAGAAGCGGGCCCCCTTCTTCCACAGGCTATCGGGCAGTTCATCAACCTGGAATCCCAGTCGTCTGGCGGCTACATGCAGGAGGGTGCTGCCATGGAGCGCTGCAATATTGCCAAACGTCCCGCTGGCTACTTGCTGAGCCAGAAAGTGAAGGCCTTGTGCGAAGCAACCCAGAAATTCCCGAGGCGATTGTGAGGCTTTTAAATTCAGATTGCGTCTTCCTTTAAACCAGTCGTTGTTCAAATGAAGCTCTATGATTGTGTCTCCAGTTTTCACTTCAGAGCCATCATTTAATACTTTGGTGGGGCCTTTGTAGCGGCGAAGGTTGAGGCAGATGATGCCGCTATCATCGGCTTTCAGAGGCCTGATGTGCTGGATTACTCTCCCAAGTCTGTCCACTACAGGCCACAATATCAGGACAAACCGAGGTGGCACGCTTTTTGGCATTAGTTGTCTCCCTGGGTGGTATACCAGTATAAGTCCATGTAGCAATATTTTACTATACAAAGCTCGGCGTGTCTTGAGCATGAAGCTACAGCCTATCGAGACAATTTAATTGAGTTAAAATTGGGCATTGTCCCTATCCACATTTTATGCGACAATAGCCTGAATTGTACTATGATTGACTGGATAAACAGTGCACTCTCTACACTGGCTGCTTCCATAAATGTCAACAACCCCGGGGGACTGGTAACCATATTTTTCATAACCATGTCATGCGACATTGGTATTCCATTTCCATTCGTAATGGACACCATTCTATTTTTCACTACTTACAAAATGGGGGCATTGTCATGGCCGGTGCTTCTTATCATTCTGATGCTATTGGGTGGCAGACTGCTGGGAACGGGCATTCTTTACTGGGCAAGCCGGCTGCTGGGCACAAGATTCGTAGACTGGGTCGGTAAACGTTCCAAATTCCTGCGACGTAATTTTGAGCAATTTCAGAACAGGCTAGGTAAATGGACCATACCGGTGATAGTTGCTGCCAGATTGACGCCGGGTTTGATGCAGGTATCATCGGTGGCTGCTGGCACAATGCGCATCCCCTACTATCAGGTGGTGCTAGCTATCATATTTTCTGCGATTGTCTATGATGGAACATTAATCGCCTTGGGGACTCTAGCCAGGCTCGGGTTTAAGAATGTGGGACCTGAGTATTCCGCCTGGATCGTCATTGGCTTCGTGGGGATAATGACTGTGGTGTTTGTCGCCATCCACCTGATAAGGCGCAGGTTAAATAGAGCTAACACAGCGACCAAATGTTGAGTAAAGATGGCTGACCGGAGAGGTTATTCAGGAACCAAGCTGGTAGGAAAAGAGGAAAAGTCTCCGGACTCCTATTTGAGAAGAAGCAACTAATAACGATGTTACAGCAGCTTCGGTGTCCATACAAAAACTGAAGATCATAGTCATTTATTGACCTGATGACACGCCTATACGACAACTACTGCTATTCAGCTTGTATACGAGACCATTTCCATAGCTATGAATTTCTCTGCTAGAATGTCATTTGTTACCGCTGGATACCAGGTGATACAATCCACTACAAGGACGAGGGATGAGACAACTGCATATTTCAATAAAATTCTTCCTGCTTGCACTGGCCTTAGTGTCAGTTATCCCGCTGTCGGGTTGCAACACATCAGCTAACCAGCCTGGTTCCACAAATACCACGGAGTTGACGCCACCCATCCCTGAAGAATATCAAGCGATCTACGACGAACTTGAGGCTGAGATGGCTCATTTTGAAGTTACTCTCAACGAAACGTGGGACCACAGTCTTGGGCAAACAATAATAGCTACCGAGGAGGCTTATGCTAACGGCAATATCGGTGAAGGACTTCTCAGCGCAAACATGATGGGCTATAACCGTATGTTACTTGACAGGCTCCAAGCAATGGGCGTCAAAGGTGTGGTGTTAGCCATCAAATTTCCCTTGCTCAAACCAGACTTTCCCCGTTCTTCAGAATACCTGCAATTTTTCAAGAACATAATGGTTGAATGCCATCAGCGCGGCATGAAAGTGCTCGTTGAGTGCGGGGCAATCTTTGCCGGCACTCCATATTCTCCAGTCCAGGTTGACTGGTCGAACTATACGACTGAAACCTTCCTCCAGGGCTTACAGGACCAACTCCTGCTTATCGCAGAGGAAATCAAACCTGATTATCTCACTCTGGCTAACGAGCCTCAAACCGAGGAGGGTTTGACCAACCTTACGATAACCCCCACGACATGGGGTGATTTCATCGCTTCTACACTGCCAAAGATTGACCGCTCCGGCGGGTTGTTAGTCGGGGCCGGAACGGGCACGTGGGAGAATCCAAACTATATTAACGAGCTTTTTAACATGTCTGGCCTCGATTACATCGACCTGCACATTTACCCGATGAACCAGAATGCCATTTACCTTGACCGCGCCTTGAACTATGCGCTAGAGGCTCACGCTGCCGGCAAACATGTTACCGTGAGTGAGTCATGGTTGTGGAAAGCTACGCCAGCGGAACTGGGTAATTTTCTTGGTGATACAGAAAAAATCATGAACCGGGATGTCTATAGCTTCTGGTATCCTCTGGATGAGCGCTTCATTCAAGACATTATAAACCTCGCTGATGCGACCGATATGGATTTCGTCTCATTCTTCTGGACCCGCAACTTCTTGTCATACCTCGACTATAATAGCACGTCGCACAATCTTACTACCGCCGAATACAACCGTTTAATAAATCAGGCTTCTCTCGCCAATCTCCAGAAAGGCACATTGAGTCCATTGGGCCAATATCTTCAACAGGTACTAAATAGCCGTACCAATTCATAATTGATAAATCACATCTGCCCATATTATTGGTCAAGAGAATTTTACAGCGAAATGCTAACTAAGAGTAGCTTACGGGAGAAGTTATTCAGGAATAAGGTTGGTGGGGAAGGGGGGACTCGAACCCCCACGCCTTTTAAAGCACATGATCCTAAGTCATGCTCGTCTGCCAATTCCGACACTTCCCCGATAGGAAACCACCTAATACAATAGCATTTTACGGGACTCGTCTCAAGCTATCGCCATTCTGGTATTGAGCACCGCCAGCGGATACTGTCTGTTCAACAGGGAATAAGGATATATACGAAAAATGAATTTTGTGGTAAGATAGACAATAAACTTTCCTTTGGGGGCAGTTTGAGATTATGAGTGTACAAGCAGGAGAATTAAAAAGAATAGCTGAGAAAGTCCTCCACACTTTGGGTGTTACAGATTATTCCGAGTTGCAACTTATATATGCATTAAAGACTGAGGGAAAATGGAGGGCAAGCTTTGAGTATGAACCTTCTCATCATCGTTTTAGCAGTGGTGTTACTAGAAAGATAGGCTCTTTTGCGGTTGATGCGGAAAGTGGAGAAATTGAGGGGATGTGGTTGGATAGATCATTTAGGTAAGTAGGAATATTATGCTCTAAATGACTGGCATAACCGCTCTGTCAGCTTCAAAATAAGTTCCCAACTCCTTTCAAGTTCTTGAACAAACCTCAGCAAATTCCCAGGACACCACACCAATTAGGCCTACTATAAATTAAGGCCGTCATCGTTACCTATAGGATGAAGGTGGTTCCCTCCAGCCGCTTCCATGGCAATTTTTGCACTGCACCCAACGTGGAGCGAATTCCCCTATGTTCTTTTTTCCACTACCATGACAAATTGGGCAAATTCCATAGCTGCTGGGGACACGGACTTTGCCCACCCCTGTGCATACAGGGCATGGTTGGTAACTTGGCGCAGATTCGCCAACATTTACTCGTCCACTACCATCACAATATCCACAACGCCTGTTGACCAGGTCAATCATCTTACGCCTCCTATGCTATCGCATTATAATTGTAGCTCATCTTGCTTCTTAGTTTACTAGGCTTCTTTCTCCCAATTATACCACTTGCTAAGCTAGTGAAGATTCAGGAGGCTTGACGCTTTATCGGCCTGGCAATTTCCAAAGCCTTTTGCCAGCTGACCGGTATCGAGCCTACAGAGAGAATAGAGTTCATCTGGGGTTCATGGAGACTTCACAGAGGGTTCATTGCGATAATGATAGCATATAACGGCACTGTAGCGAGGTCTTCTCTGCTATTGTGTTCAATCCTCAACCTCCTTTACCGTGGGGGTCCCGGTTAGCTCAGCCGGGACCCCCAGCCTTACAGTAAACCATGCTACGATAGGCAGTATGTCCATAAAATACCCTACCTAAGTCCCAGGACATCCCGTAGGTTACCTTCAACTCTTCTCATATCTGGCAGGGGCATTATTCCAAGCTTCTTTGCTATCATGCCCTGCTTTATCGTCCTTACGATTCCTGTGGCAACGGAGGGGAAAAGCAAGCCAGCCTCCTGCCAACCGCTGATAAGATGGTCGCCCACCAATATACGGTCAGTCCTGCTGGTGATTGCTGCAATTATCGCCTCTTGACGGCTTTGATGATAAGCGTCTGAGCTTACTATGACTGCTGGACGCTGCCTCTCTCCAGTTTCATCGGAGAAGATAAACCTGACAAGAACTACGTCTCCGCGTTTATACCCGGTCATAAGCTGCATCCTTTTCGTTATCCCAGACTTCGGCAAGAACCGGGTCAGCTTTTGCCGACAGCTTCAAAAGCATCTCTGCATTTGCAATCTCTTCTCCTGGACGGGGCACCTTATCTATGTCTTCTTTACGAAATCGGCGATGACGTTCCTTGCCAATTCTAAAAGCTGGCAACCTGCCTTCCTTGGTCAGTTTGTAGATAGTTCTTCTCGATACACATAGGTATTCAGCAGCCTCCTCAACTGTAAACCATTCTTTAGTTATTACCATGAGCATACCTCCATGCAAGCTCGTGTTCGTGTCTGATACCATTCTAGCACATATACGCAAATAAAAGCAATACTGGAGAAGTTACAGGGACGCCAGATCAATCAAGCCTGCCACAAATCAGGTATTATGTTCCAGAATTGATTACCTCTTACCAGGTATCAACAAAATCATGACCTGCTCGCTCGGTGCGTTCAGTGGGAGCGGCTTTCAATCCCTCCACAATCCATCTGCGCGTATCCGCCGGGTCGATAACCGCGTCGATTTCGAGGTAAGAGGCCATATTGATGGCTTTCCCTCTCTCATATAACGAGGCCAGCAGTTTCTCATAGAGCGCCTCCCGTTCCTGTGGGTCTTTCACTGCCTCAAGTTCTTTTTTGAAACCAGCCCTGACGAAACCTTCCAATCCCATCCCGCCAAATTCTCCGGTTGGCCAGGCAACTGCAAAGAAAGGCTCGTGGAAGCCCCCTTTGGCCATAGCCTGCGCTCCCAGTCCGTATCCCCGGCGCAGAAAAACTGTAAAGAAAGGTACCGATAAATGCGAGCCGACCACAAACATACGGCAAATGTGGCGAACCTGAGCACGGTGTTCAATCTCCGGCCCCACCATGAATCCCGGAGTATCGACCAGAGACAGCATCGGCAAACCATGCGCATTGCAAAGCTGCATGAGGCGCGCTGCCTTGTCCGCGCCTTCCGCTTCGATGGCCCCGGCCTGGTGTTGGCAGTTATTGGCTATAACGCCAAAAGGTCTGCCCTCGATGCGTATAAGACCCGTAATCATCCCCGGGCCGAATTTGGGTCTTAGCTCAAGAAATGAGTCCCTATCGGCTATCGTTTTTATAATAGCCCGCACGTCATAAACGTATCTACGTTGCTCCGGAATCATATTGCGGAGAAGATGCTGGTCGGCGGCCTCCCATTGGGAAATCGCCCCCTGAAAAAAGGAAAGATATTTCTTGGCGACAGTGACCGCTTCTACGTCGTCAGCCACGGCGATATCCACAACGCCATTATTCGTTTGCACATTCATAGGCCCGATATCCTCTGGCTTGAAAGCACCGAGTCCCCCGCCTTCAATCATAACCGGGCCGGCCATCCCAATGTTGCTATTTTGGGCGGCAATAATCACATCGCAACATCCCAGCAAGACAGCGTTGCCGGCAAAACATCGGCCCGATACGATGCCCACGACCGGAACTTTTCCGCTCAGTTTGGCAAACATAGCAAAGGTCGCCAGGTCCAGACCCGCCACACAAACGCCGTCCGCATCGACGTCACCCGGCCTCCCGCCGCCACCTTCTGCAAAAAGAACCACGGGCAAACGCTGCTCGTGAGCTAATCTCAACATACGGTCTTTCTTCTTGTGACCGAAAAATCCCTGGGTACCGGCCAGAACCGTATAATCGTAGGCTATTATCATGCAGCGGGCCTTGTCTTCTCCGAACAATGAGCTATTGACCTGTCCAATGCCCGCAACCACCCCGTCCGCCGGCGTTCTGCTCGTGAGGTCCTCCATGCTTCGACGTTGACGCTGGGCGGCGACCGCCAGGGCGCCGTATTCCATAAAGTGCCCGTCGCAGAGGTCTTTTATGTTTTCACGAATCGTGCGCTGGTTTGTCTTCCGTCGTCGCGCCACCGCCTCGGGGCGCCGCTCGTCAAGGCCCCGAGAATGCCTCTCTATCACCTCCTGGAGGTCAGCACGCATCGGCTCCTGCTCAACTTGTCTGTCCCTCGACTTAGATTCCTTTCCTGCCTCCACTTCGTCTTTGCTCTTAGATTTTTTCATATGTGGCGCCCTCCTCCATATCGTAACTATAGTTGCTGGCAAAAAGAATTATAACAAGGGCAGAGAAATTCTTCTGTCCGTTGTACTCGTTCAATACCTTAGTGACACATTTTTATCACTAAGAGGAGCCTTTTCCCTTCGTCGTTGCGAGGAGCATAGCGACGAAGCAATCTCGGTGGACTTGGCGGGGAATGAGATTGCCACGCCTCGACAAGTCGGGGCTCGCAATGACACGGAAGGTTATTATCCAATGTTGCAAACATATTATAAAGTATCACTAATCTATCTGAACTAGAGCACCCGTCCTGCGGCAAAGTTAATCTTTCCAGAAAGTCGGTAAGGAGTCTCCTGAATGACATTCGGCATATCATCCATACGTCTTCTGAGCGGTGTCAAGCAGAAGAGCCAAAGGAAATTCAAATCTCTCTTGAGAACCAGATTTGACAACCGAACACAATTTGTATACGATAGAACATAAATTGTGTTCAATGAAGCGATGCTGGAATACTTTATAACCTCAAAGACGAAGCGCAGCTTACTCAAGCTGTTTCTCACCAATCCTGAGAGGCGTTTTTATACCAGGGAGATAGCAAGGATTACCGGTGAACCTCTAAATGCGGTGAGAAGGGAACTGGGTTATCTGGAAAAGGCTGGACTATTAAAATCGCATAAGGAGGGAAATCTGAAATACTTCGAGGTCATTAAGGAATTCCCCTTCTACCCTGAACTCAAGAAGATCATCTATTCCACCGTGGCACTTGGTGACTACCTGAGGGATAGCCTCAAGGACTCAGAATCAATAGAACTTGCCTTCGTCTATGGGTCGGTAGCCAGGAATCAGGAAACCGAAAAGAGCGACATTGACCTTTTTGTCGTGGGAGAAATCGAGGAGGACGAACTTCACGGGCTGGTATCGGACATCGAAAAAGGCATCGGTCGAGAAGTAAACTATACCTTGATGTCGAAAAAGGAGTTTGACGAAAGAAGGCACAGGGGCGAACCATTCCTCCGGCGAGTCATGACGGAAAAGAAGTTAGTGCTAAAAGGTAACCTGGATGTCCATTGAAGAACTTATCGAAAAGGGTAGCATCCATCCATTCGAAGCTACTCGGGGCGAGATCAAGAAAGCTATGGGAATCGCTCGGCGTGATTTGACCCTGGCAGAAAGGCTTCTTGGAGAGAATTTCGATTGGTGTTTCGCTATTGCCTACAACGCTGTGCTGCAGGCTTGCCGGGCCTATATGTTTCATTCGGGATATCGGCCTGCCAGCACTGAAGCACACAAGGCTACCTTTGAGTTCATGGAAATTGTTGTAGAAGAGCCCTTGAAGAAATCGATCTCCTATTTTGACCGGGCCAGGACGAAACGCCATCGTACCCTGTACAATGATGTCGGGTTAATCAGTGAAAAAGAGGCAACGGAACTACTCAGAAGAGCAAAGGAATTTCTATCTTACATAGAGAGTAAGCTGAAGGAGCAATAGACGGGGAATTTTAGGGACACCATACGAATTAGGCCTATTACAGATCAGCTATTATGTCCGCGGAATAATAGAGAATATTGAGCATCGTGGTGCTCTACCCTTTCATTTGAGCAGACGGTTATATCCAAAGATTTCCACACTCACATTGTTTCAATTTGCTGTTTCGGGATGAATAGCTTTTTTTTGCGGGCTTTTTGCAATCTGGGCATACAAAAAGAGCTTCGAATTCGTCAATGTCTGTTAGTGTCGTCTCAATGTCGCCTCGTGCAAGCGAAGTGGTTCCTAAATTCTTATGATGTGACCCAATGTTGGTAAGTAATTGACCAGCTTTCAAATCGCTGAATAGTAACTTACTCTTCTTTTCTCTCAAGGACTGATTCTCTTTCAGATATTGAACGAGCCCGTTAATGAGTTCACTTGCCTCCCGTTGATCATTCTTCTCACGACTACAGTATTCTAGTTGAACGCCTAGGTCTTCGCATTTTTGTTTGAGTATACCTTCGATAAGTATACGACATTTGTTAGCTGCTCCAGAAATATCATTGGTATCCAGGTACCACTGAATTCGCTCTCTTAGTGACATTGGAGACTCAATTATCTCAACCCCGTTTTCATGAGACCACTTAGCAAGCTCTTTGAATAACCAACGATTTGATGGTAAGTCTTGTTTCAGCATATCAAACCAAAGGTCATCATGAGTAAAAAGTAAGAATTGAGTATCTTGAAACTTATCCCTTATTAGTCGAGCCAGGGACCTACGATGATTTACATCAAAACTACTCACTACATCGTCAAGTATGAGAAAAGCATTTGTCTTGTTGAAGTACTTAGCCGCAGCCAAGAAGAGACTGATTCCGAGACTATTTAGGTGAGATTCGCTAAGCACTTTCAATGGGGGAGAGACTGGCCTTCCATAGAACTTCATCCTGAATTCAAGTCCTCGCCCCTCTGTTGGCACTAATTCTATCTGGTCGAAATCCTCGCCGGGGTGTAGAAACTTGAAATATCCGTTGACGTCCTTGGAAATAGCCTCTAATACCTTAGATAAACTCTCTCGCTCTTTTTTCTCGAACTCTTGATGAACTTTTTCTAAAGAAAATATCTGCTTTTCGTATACCTGAATCTCACCCTCAATTTTCCTAAGCCTCAGATAGCTATCTCGCAATACTTTTAATGTCTGTATATTTTGATAGAATCTTTTGTCCTCCTCTGTTCCTGCTAAGAGGTTCCTTTTACTTTCAATTGTTCCTTCTATTTGGGTCAAGGCAGTTCGTAGTGCATTTTGCGAGTCTACAGAGGGCAATTCGAAAGTAACAGACTCTGGTGAGCCTTCTACTTTATCCGCCAATTCTCGCCATGCGTCAAATAAGCTAGGCCAACTTTTCAACGTTTCGAATTGATGTGGTGCCAAAAGGGCTTTCTCCACCTCATCCTCTAGTAATGATGATAATGATTCTTTAAGCGACCCAATTCTATCCCGTAGCAATTTGATCCGATCAACAGTCTTATTTCTTTCTTCGAGGAGACCCTGGATGCCCTCTATTTCTTTCTTAAGAGATTCAAGTAGTTGATCCGTATCTACGGGCTGTTTACAAAGGGGGCATTCGCCAGCTTTTGCCAATCCTTTCTCCAGTGCTTGTGCACCTGCTGTATAGAGTTTGTCCAGTACTGAAGCCTCAACTTTTTCCCGCTGAGTGGCAAGCTCGTTATGAGAAGCCAGTACTTGATTTAGTTCCTTCAAAAAATTGGTGATTTCTTTAGAGCTTGAAACATTCACACGGACCCGTTCCAACCAAGCTATCTTCTCCCCCCTCTCGGTAGTCTTGACCTTTTTGTCTAATTCATCTGTGACCGATTTCAAGGTGTCTACATCGCTAATGGATTTATCATAACCAAGCTGTTTTCTTAATTCATCCGCAAAGGATATGATATCGGCTTCGCTAAATGGTTTAGTTCCAATAATACCAACAATTTCCTTTCCTTTTTCGTTCAGTTGAACTTGAAGCAAGGTCAATTCTGTACTACTTCTAAGTGCATTCAGTGCCTTAAGAAGAGCGTCTCGTGTCTCCTTGACAATTTCGAATCCTATAATCTCCTCGACCTCTTCAAGTTTATCTTTCTTTGTTTTGTCTATAAACGCACGCATTGTATGATAACGTAAAATGAATGATTCCTTGCAGCTATTCTCAACATATTCTCTAAATTCTTCAGTACTATTGGAATATCGATACCCGCCCTCGCGTTGAAGAAATTTCTTGCTATCCAAACTGGTTCTGTTGAAAGAAAGCTCAACTATCGGCTCTTGTGTTTCGGGCAATGCATCATTAAAGTAATCGTCTCGTCCACAGCCTTCTCTTCGAAGATGCTCTATCTTATCCGTGAAGAACCATTCCAATGCATCAGAAAAACTGCTTTTCCCGTCTCCATTGTTCCCAAAAAGGACGAGACTCTTACAATAATCCTCTAAGCCAAGCGGGACTTCTTTCAAACTCCCACGGAACCCTTCTAAAATTAATCTCTTAAGTTTGACTCTATGTTCCATCTTTCCCTTCCGCTCTTAGAGCCTTTAACCCCTCCAATATATCATTTCCTGTTAATTTGCCCTCCGAATAAAGATCCATCAGTAGCGTTGCTACGCTTTGTTCGATGTCTTTCCTATTCTTTAAGGTTTCGAAAAATTGGTCGCACAACTCCTTGCCTGATTGAATCTCACTCATAGAAAGTCTCCTACGCTTTTATTAACCTCTCTTAGCTTATTATAACATTGGGAATATTCCCACACGAGAGAGCCCCCCTTTTACTATTCAAGCGGTTTCAAGTGTTGTACCTTGGCCTAGGTTCTCACTGGCAGGCCCCAGAGAATTCCAAGGACGCCATACCAATTAGCTATTATGCCCCAGAATACACAAGCGGAAATAAATCTGGGAAGGTGGCATAATTACAATAAGCCAAATCGAAATGAAAGCATTAGTACAGCGGGTTTCCCGAGCCTCAGTGAGCGTGAATGACAAGATAGTGGGCAAGATTGGCCAGGGGCTGGTGGTTTTTCTGGGCGTTGCTCAAGGTGATTCGAAGGAAGACGCCAGTTACCTTGCAAACAAAGTGGTCAACCTGCGTATTTTTGCTGACGAGTCAAGCAAGTTTTCCCTCTCAGCGCTGGATACAAGAGGAGCTATTCTAATAGTAAGCCAGTTTACTCTTCTGGCTGATACACGCAAAGGGAGACGACCCAGCTTCACCGAGGCCGCCCCGCCGGACCTGGCTAAGGAATTATATGAGTTTTTTGTGGAGGAAGTCCGCGCCACAGGGCTCAAGGTGAAAACCGGGCTTTTTCAGGAGCATATGCTGGTGGAAATCCATAATGATGGGCCGGTCACCATATCGCTGGAGAGCAAGAGCAGCCAAAAGTGACAGGGTGGGGCTGAATATCTTCTGCTTATCTTTCATTTATCTCACCTTTTGACTATAATATGAAACGAGGACAATATGAGAAGAGCACTAGCAGTTTTCATACTTTTTGCGGTTGG
>JBEKTM010000021.1:0-16912 GCA_049516035.1 Dehalococcoidia bacterium | reverse complement strand
TATCCGGAGGCGCCAACCGAAATCTCTGGAGCTCTGGAGCAAAAAACTGGACCACGAGATTTACTACCACAAATATCAACAATATCAATTTCTCAAGCAATGGTTCGAACTGAAGAGGTATTGTAATGAGCATGGAATAAAGCTCATCGGTGATATGCCTATATTCATTGCCCTCGATAGTGTCGAAGTCTGGTTGCACCCAGAAATGTTTTATCTGGATAACAGCGGCAGGTCAACCGTAGTGGCTGGCGTACCACCGGATTACTTTAGCAAGACAGGACAGTTATGGGGAAATCCTCTCTATCGCTGGGATGTAATAGCCAGGGATGGCTATGCTTGGTGGATTGAACGCTTCCGGGCAACACGTGACTTAGTGGATATCATCAGGCTGGACCATTTTCGCGGCTTTGAGAAGTACTGGGAGATTCCGACGACAGATACTACCGCCCTAAATGGCAGATGGGTTCCTGGCCCAGGAGCTGCACTATTCCAAACAGTGCAGAATGCATTAGGCGCTCTACCCATCATTGCTGAAGACCTGGGAGTAATCACACCAGAAGTAGATGCCCTAAGAGAGCAATTTGGCTTTCCGGGCATGAGAGTTCTCCAGTTCGCCTTTGGCACTGACCCCAAAGCTGATGATTACAGACCTCATAACTATCCGCGAAACTGTGTCGTGTACACTGGCACGCATGACAACAATACGACTATTGGCTGGTTCAGAGAGGATGACGTCAAAGATAGCACTCAGAGCGGGAAAGAACGGGAAAATGAAAAGAAGGTCGCCTTGAAATATCTGGGCACGGATGGCCACGAGATTAATTGGGATTTCATCAACCTGGCTTTGATGTCCCCTGCTGATACCGCCGTCATCCCTATGCAAGACATTTTGGGATTGGGTAGCGAAGCCAGGATGAATATTCCAGGCAGAGCGGAGGGGAACTGGTGTTGGCGGTTTACATCTGAAATGCTGACCGAAGAAATCAAAGCTAGACTAAAGAAATTAACTGCACTCTCTGGACGCTAACTATAACTTGACGTTCTTGTAGTGGTAATGTGCCTTTTCTGAATCCAGTATTATGTCAAATAGAGTCATTGATTATTACATTTGTTGATAGTATACTGTCATTATACACAGAGGGGGAGGTATTCCATGAAATTATCTTGTCTTCAAGAAAATTTAAATAGGGGGCTAAGCATCGTCGGGAGAGCTGTAGCCACTAGGTCCACTCTACCTATCACTCAAAACATCCTTTTATCCGCTGAGCAATCTCGTCTCAAACTGTCAGCCACTAACCTGGAAATGGCTATTACGTGCTGGATTGGCGCTAAAGTGAAACAGAAGGGAGACATAACTATACCTGCTCGCTTGCTCAGTGACTTTGTTAATTCCTTGCCCAACGACCTAATTGAAATCAATCTTCCCGCTAACAGTCGCATCCTGGAGCTTAAGAGCGGCCATTTTCAAGCTCATATTCATGGCATTGATGCTGCGGATTTCCCACCTATCCCTCAGATAAACGATGGCATAACTGCCACCATTGAGGCAGCTAGTCTCAGGGAAGGGATTGCGCAGGTCGCCTTTGCTGCTGCCACTGAAGAATCCCGCCCGGTGTTAACCGGAATCAACACTGAGTTCGATGGTGAGCAGCTCAACCTGGTAGCTGCCGATGGCTTCAGGCTAGCTGTCCATAAGACAACTCTTAGTTCGCCAGTCAAAGAAAAGACTACGGTTATCATTCCTGCGAGAACTCTTAATGAACTGAACCGCCTTCTTGGTGAGCAAGAGGAGCCCGTAGAAATCACCGTAAACGAAAAAAAGAGTCAGATACTATTTCGCCTCAAGGATGCAGAGATAGTTTCCCAGCTTATTCAAGGTTCCTTCCCCAATTATTCCCAGGTTATTCCTCAGAGCTATACCACGCGAGCTGTAGTAGATATTAGTGAATTTCTGCGGGTTACTAAAATGGCCTCCATATTTGCTCGCGATGCCAGTGGCATAGTTCGCCTGGTCATTACCCCGGGTAGTGAACTCAATCCAGGAAAGGTAACCGTCTCAGCCCAGGCTGAAGAGGTTGGAGACAATGTTGGTGAAGTCGATGCTCTCACTGATGGAGAAGAGGCCAAAATTGCTTTTAATGTAAAATATCTTTCCGATGTTCTATCTGTCCTTTCCCAAGCTCAAGTCGCTCTGGAACTCACCACCCCCTCGAGCCCGGGAACCATCCGCCCTATAGGCGTGGACAACTATGTTCACGTAGTCATGCCTATGTTCGTGCAATGGTAGGTGCTTTAATTCAGTAGGGAGGAGGCGAAATGAAGTTCCGTATTGTTTTAGAATACGATTCTGAGACAAAGAGCTATGCCGCCTACTGTCCAGAACTTCCAGGATGTTGCAGTGCTGGTGATACCGAGGAAGAAGCATTGAAGAATGCGAGGGAGGCTATCTCTCTATATCTTGAACCAGCACCAGTCAAACTGAACCCTGACGAGAAGGTCTTTGAGGTGGAAGTGCCAGTCTGATGGCTCGGAAGCTGCCAAGACTGCAAGCCAACGAGGTTATCAGAATACTGCAACAGCATAGATTCGCTTTTATCTCCCAACGGGGCAGTCATCAGAAATGGCGCAATGATGATACGGGCAAACAGGTGATTGTCCCCTATCACAAAGGAAAGCAACTACCATTGGGCACGCTGAGGAGCATTATTGAAGGAAGTGGCATTCCCGAAGAGAAGTTCCGCTCCTAGAATCTCTTGAGAGAAGGGCGTCTACCATTTGAGTCAGGCGCCCATTCGTTTCTGGTGGACTAGGCTTCGCTTAACTCGTGCCCTACTTCATACCGACGAGCTTCGCAATACTTCCGGCAGGCATCCAGTTGAGTCTGAAGACTCGTTCCTTCCTTCTCTTGGTCGTCTGTGCTTACACGGCAATAGATAGCTGCCGTTCTACCTATCATCGCATTAAACATCTAACTTGAGTTTTACTTTCTTAGCTATCTTCTCCGCTATGGCTTTCCCCATCTCTCTTGCTTCACATCGCGTGGCTAGTGCTTCACCATGATGCACATCTATCCGGTATTTATGGAGGAGCAAAGCAGATTTACTCACTTGACTGTGTTCGCCTTTCCGGCTTATCATAGTCTTCATCAGCTACCTCCTTATGGCGTTTCATGAAATACACTGGATTTAGTTTTGGCTCAAAGTAATGCTTTCTTTTAATCCAAACGAAGCCATCTCCTTTGGAGATTACTGCAACATCAATTGGCTCAGCGACAGTTTCTGATTCAGCCGAGATCTTTCTTTTCAAAGAAGTAACGTAAACAAGTGCTTCAGCCATCAAACCCAGCTCATTCTTAGAAAGGCGACCTACAGCTTCAATCGTAGGGTCAACAAAGCGTATTCTTCTAAATTCTTTCATGTCCTTACCAAACTCTCTTGTCACACGCTTACCATATCTTGACAACTTTTGAAGAATTCGCCGTTTTTCCCTTTCGTCATACCTATCCAGCTCTGACACAACCTTGTGAGCGTAATCTTTGAACAGTCCGCCCACCGCCTCATCTTCTCCCTCTAAATACTCAGGGTCAACTCCCTCCACAAATCTGCAGGCCATGTCTTCCTGTGCGTAAGCAATAACAGCCGAATCCACATCGGCAGAACTCGACTTATCTCCGTCTTCTAGGTATTTTAGAATTTCCAGTTCAGTATTGTTTTGATGGAATCGCACTATACCCTCTACATTCAAGGCCTTTACCACCGGCAAGAATTCGTTCTCACCGAACCCCGCTATAACAACTCCTGAGGATACATCATCAAGGATAAATTTGGAAAAAGCTTCAATAAGTAGTTCATACAATTTTGAACGATAATCACTATCGACAGCCAACATAGAAAAAGCGACATCAATATGATCCTTTATATCCTTCCTATATCTGCGAAATACACTTTTGCTTTGCTCTACAGTAATATACGATGTGTCTAAATTATGATAGAAACCGTATGCGTCATCTATGACTCTATTAACGATACGCTGCAAGTCTAGTGCGCTAATCTCGCGACCTTCCCTGTCGTTCACTTCAATATTCTTGAAAATAACACGTTTTATGCTTGAAAGGACGCCCTCCACAAAATCTTGAATATAATTCCCCTCAGCTACACTATGGAATTTCACATTCTCGTAGCATAAGAAGGAAATAAAGTGTCTTGCGTATTCATCGATGGTTGCAAAACCAGTTGACCGCAAGTACGCTGACCTATATACCTTGATTATAGTCTCCCAAGGAACACCCATTAGCGAGCTGTTTCCGTATATCATGATACCTACTGGATGTTTATCAGATAATGAGAACAACTTATTTGCCGAGGATGATATTTTGTCGATGTCGCCTAGACTGCTGGTGATGGCACTATCAGTTGCCATTGCAACACCTTCACGGTTTAGCACAATTATTTCAGCTGTCATGATCTATAGCTTCCTCTTCTTAGTCCTACCTATTCCCCCCATAATACTATCTAAATCCTCCTTTGATGGTTTGGACGTGCCAAGATACTGGAGAAACTTCTGCCTAACCCTACTACCTCTTCGTTCGCTTCTCACCAAATAGTAATACCGTCTGTCTCCCCGTTTTTGTACCCTTACATAAGCCATCTCTTCATCACTTACATTGGACACTACATGTGCATACATTATGGACACTACACTATGATTTGTCAATACCCTCTAAGCGCTTGATATACATATCGATACTATACTGTCACCTCTGCTGGCACTAACACAGCCAACCAGACTTGTAGACATCTGCCCTTAACACTAAATCAGGCATCGGGCGTTAAGACATTTAATCCAAATCCACCGAAACAATCTTAGCGCCCATCTTGACAGCCTCGTCAACCAGGTGACTAGCCGGCTTTTCCTGACATTTTAGAAACAACTTCAACACACGCCAGTGCATAGGCAAAAGGCAATGAGGCTTCTGCCCAGTAGTAAGGAGTGCCTCTAAACCAGGATGTATTAACCCCTGCATCCTTAATGCCTTTTGCAGCTACCCTTAACTCGCCTTTCTTCCTCATGCTTTGACCTATTCTACCACCAATCGCATACCACCAATTCGAGATACTCGTCTCCCATTATGCCGTCCGTCTCCATCCATTTGACTTCTTTGTCTTCACTACATACAATAATCTCGTGACAGCAAAGCGTAGCGTATCAAGTCAACAAACTCAACCACAACCACCTAATCTGGTCATACCTAGGTCAGAAGCAGATAAGCAAATAGCAACCAGAATTGACTTAGGGAAACAACTCCTTTCCATTCCTATGCACAGCAGTCAAGACTACGAAGGCGTACTACACAATCACAAGCTATGGCATGAATACAATGTAGAGTTTTTGCGAAGAATATTTGACTCTGACGAACTATCGAAGGAGTACAGTTTTTGGGGTGCTTACTGGCTCGCTGATAACCTACAGGGTCAAATCAACCAACTTTCCGAAGACATTGCTACTCACATAACAAGGCTTGAGTCAATAAAACAACGTTTACCTCTTTATCCTGAATTGGCCAGCCTTTCGAAACCTGCTTCACCTACATCAACCCAGCATCCTGCACCAACTACAAAAGCGGTCTTTTTAGTGCATGGGACAGACCAAGCTGTCAAAGAGACTGTTGCGCGCTACTTGATGAAGTTGAACCTCGACCCGATAATATTACACGAGCAACCAAACCTCGGCGATACGATAATTGAGAAGCTTGAACGCACGTCACCCGTCGCTTTCTCAATCGTCTTGCTTACCCCTGACGACCAAGCGTGCCCAATCACAGATACTTCCACACTGAAGCCACGAGCTCGTCAGAACGTTGTATTCGAGTTAGGCTTCTTTATTGGAAGACTCGGCAGAGAAAAGGTATGTGCTCTTTATACTGAGGGTGTCGAGTTACCCTCTGATTTTCATGGGGTTGTATACATACCTTTCGATGCATCTGGAGCTTGGCGGCTCTCGTTAGCCAGAGAATTGAAAGCTTCAGGTCTGGACATTGACTTAAACAATGCTTTGTAATATTCGCTCGGATGCAATATACGCATGGAAGGGCAAACATCCCGATATTTGTCCGGTGGTAGGTAAAACTAACTCTAGCACAAACTAGCGTTTTGTTACCTGACTCTATGCAAAACCCCTGTTTTGTCCGCAAACTCCCATTATGCCCCGACCCGTCCCAAACATTTTAACGTCAAATTAATGTCAATTTTTGACTGTCCAATCACCATAGAATTGCCGATTGGCACCCATATCATCACAGGTGAAGCAGTGGGTACTTGGTAAAAACATTGTTGAACAGGAAAATGCCAAGCCAATACAGCACCAGTGGCAATACTAATTTAACTGTTTTTGTTTTCACTAATCGAGCTTCTTTACCTGAATGGTACATCACATCTTCTCTTCTATTCTATTTAATCCCTCATCAATGCGGATCAAGTTTATCGCAACAATATGAACACACTATGAATCGGGAGTGAATGGCAGAAGAATCATACAAATGAGCCATTTCACCTCTTGTGCATCTTGGTCGTAGGGCGACATTTATACGCCGCCCCGGGCGAGAGACAGCCATAGTAACCTTTCTGGCGCTGGTTTTAGTGGCACTGTCTATATGGGCATAGTTTCAAACAATTCCTCGGTTAATCAGCATTACGGAGGGAGTTGTCCTAGCATAATGACTGGATTAAACTATTGATAAATAATACCTTCGACTTCACAGAGGCTTAGGTTGATGTTCAGTAAACAAAATAAAAAAACGCTACTGAGCGGTGCAGACCTGATAAGTGCTGAGGAGATTATATCCCTGCCTTGCAGTGAGGTTCTGGACCGCCTAGGTACCTCACCAACAGGTTTTACCACTGAAGAGGTAGAAAGGCGCCTGGAGACTTACGGTTTCAATGAGATTGCCAAAAAAAAGAGAGGCCCAATCCTCATTGAGTTTCTGTCACATTTTAAGAGTCCGCTGGTCATAATACTGATAATAGCGGGTATCGTGTCGGGTGTTTTAGGGGAGCGTGTAAACGCCATAATTATCCTTTCCATAGTTCTGGTGAGTGTCATTCTTGACTTCACACAGGAACATCGAGCAGAGACGGCTGCCGAGGCGTTGCGGAAAAGGGTAGCTACTACTGCTACCACCTTTAGGAATGGTACTAAGCAGGAAATTGAAGTCTCAGAGCTTGTCCCCGGTGACGTAATTGCCCTTTCCGCAGGAGACATCGTGCCGGCAGACGCCAGAATAGTCAACGCCAGAGACTTATTTGTTGACCAGTCCGCTTTAACGGGAGAGTCGTTTCCTGTAGAAAAGACTGCGGATTCAGTTAGCATAGCTAATATTGCCGATTCAAATAAGTGGAATAACTACCTGTTTATGGGCACATCGGTAACCAACGGCACTGCTACGGTGGTTATTACTAGAACTGGCAGCTTTACCCAATATGGAAAAATTGCTGAGAAGAGTGCTGAGAGAAAGCCTGAGACTGAGTTCGAAAGGGGGTTAAGGAGGTTCGGTTTTCTCATTATGCAGGTAACCCTTTTCCTTGTCATAGTCGTGTTTTTCATCAATGCCTTTTTTAAGCGTGATGTATTAGAGTCACTCTTATTTGCTGTAGCTTTAGCCGTGGGATTAACACCAGAGTTGCTGCCAATGATTCTTTCGATAAATCTTGCTCGGGGTGCTGGTGCCATGTCAAAGAAAGGCGTTATTGTGAAGCGTCTGGCATCAATACAAAACTTTGGTAGCATGGATATCTTATGTGCTGACAAGACCGGGACGTTGACTGAAAATAGAGTCACTGTCATCCTGCACGTAGATATGGAAGGTAATGATTCGGAGAAGGTGTTTCTTTACTCGCTTCTGAATAGCCGCTACCAAACCGGACTTAGAAGCCCCCTTGATGACGCTATACTAAAGCACGAGGAAGTTAATACCGACAACTACCAAAAGATTGATGAAATACCCTTTGATTTCGTTCGGAGACGACTTTCAGTCGTAGTCAGGGGGAATGAGGAGACCATTCTTATTACCAAGGGCTCTCCAGAAGAAATTGCCAAGGTTATTTTACACTACGAATCCGAAGGAGCAATACATGACCTGACGAGTGAGGTGAGAAGTAAGATTGAACGAAAATATCGTGATTTAAGCTCTCAGGGATTCAGAGTTCTTGGTGTTTCTTACCGAAGGATGGGAGAAAGCAAGGCGACCTATTCCATAGGTGACGAGAACGATATGGTTTTTCTCGGTTTCATCGCTTTTACGGATCCACTTAAGGAAACTGCAGGGGAATCTCTGGAATTGTTAAGACAAGCTGGAGTAAAACTCAAAGTTTTAACCGGAGATAACGAAATTGTCACTGGCAAGATTTGTCAGCAACTGGGCTTTCAAGTACACCAATTCCGTCGCGGTATAAAATACGACGATACAGTTGGGCACGTAACACGCACTATTGAGATTGAACCTATTAACATTATTCGTAGCAGCGAAATTGAAGCAGTAAATGATGATGCCTTGGCCAAGCTTGTAGAAGGAGCTGATATCTTCACCAGGGTTACCCCGGCGCAAAAGAACCGGATAATGAACGCCCTGAAAGCCAACGGACATGTTGTGGGGTTTATCGGCGATGGTATCAATGACACACCTTCGATGAAGGTAGCCGATGTCAGTATATCTGTCACGAATGCTGTGGACATCGCCAAGGAATCTGCAGATATCATACTCTTAAGCAACGACCTGAAAATAATCAGTGATGGTGTTGCCGAGGGCAGGAAGACCTTTGGTAACACCATGAAGTATATCATGATGGCGATCAGTTCCAATTTTGGCAATATGTTCAGTGCGGCTGGTGCATCACTGTTCCTACCATTCTTGCCTATGTTGCCAATACAGATACTGCTAAACAATCTCCTGTACGATTTAGCTCAACTAACTCTACCGACTGACAATGTTGACCAGACATACATCCAGCAACCACAAAGATTGCAGGCTTCATTTGTTCGGAATTTCATGGTTGCCTTTGGACCTGTCAGCTCAATCTTCGATTTTCTGACATTTTTTGTCTTGATTTTTGTCTTTAAGGCATCAGCACCGTTGTTCCAGACAGCGTGGTTTATTGAATCATTATTTACTCAGACATTGGTAATATTTGCCATAAGAACTACAAAAATACCTTTTTACAGAAGCAAGCCAGGGAAGCTTTTGGTGCTGAACATCATGGTTATTCTTGGTCTTGCTTTGGTATTGCCATTCACTTTTGTCGGCAACTTTTTTAGTTTCGTGGCACTGCCGGCAAAGTTCCTGCTGATACTGGCAGTATTCATCATTGCTTATCTGGGATTAGTAGAACTTATGAAAATGTGGTTCTATCGAAGATATGCCGCGACAGCGAGTCAATAAGGTAGCACTACAAAAATAGCATCCGCGCTTATATCAAATGTCTGCGACGGAAGAAATATAATATCGCCCCGATGATAACAAAAACAATTGCCAGTAACATGAAGAAAATCTGAGGGCTACCTTCACTTATGACACCGTGGAGTATTGAATACATACCATAAAGACCAAAGACAACCAGAATGGGCAAACCGATGGCAATCATGACCGAGATGATGCGAATGCCGCGGTTGGCACGATAGCTACTCAGAATAAAATCGGCATCTTTGAATACTTCAACAACCTCTCTATCTTCATCCAGGCTCTGACATATCTTGTTCATATGATCCATGAGATCGCTATAATAGACGGTCAAATCTATTTTAGTGAAGCGCTTGAGCTTGTTTTCTAACTCTATCAAAAGTGTACGGGTCGGGAACATGATTTCTCGCTGGGTAATGATGTCCCGTCGTAGAATACTCAATTCGTGAGCTGCCTCGAGTTCCTCACTGAAGACATTGTCCTCTATATTGGATAGTGCGCTTGCGATTTTGTCTAAAACCGGGAAGTAACTGTCCAATAAGCGGTCCATAATTTGATATAGCACATACCCAGAGCCTCGGCTTAAATACTCCTGCCGAGTCTCCTCACTAAGCTCACACTCACGGAACATATCATCAATTATCTTAAGCTCTACAGGATGAAGCGTGACGAGGAATGTATCCCCGACGAATGCTGACCACTGTTTTCTTGTGCTTACCCGAGTCATCTTCTCGTATACCTGGAAGTGGAAGATTATGAATAGATACTTTGGGTATTCTTCTATCTTGGAGAGCTGTCTGGTACTGAGGGAGTCCTCGAGGTCCATCGGGTGGAAATTATAGTGCTCTGCCAGATAGTTTGTTGCCTCTTTGGTTGGTTCTGCAATGTCAACCCAAGTTAGATCCCCATAGGTAACTGTCTTTAAATTCAACTGTTTCGCTTCCGAATGTTTATTAGGCAGGACCATTTTGTATTCTCCTAATTATTTCGTCACATATTCTATCAGAAATAGATATTATCAATAAGCTAAGCGAAGGTCAGTCCACATTCTCGATGGCGAACAAAAGCTTGTCTTGTTAGTCTGGTGTAACAAGATAATGGTTTGTTACGTTCGACTTAACTAAGACGTCTCCCTTACCATCACATCAAATACAAAGCCTAATACTCAATCCTCCCAGAACTGTACGCTGCGATTCAAAGTTTCAAAATAGTCTCATCGATCGGGCTGAGCCATTACAGATAGTTTTTATTATGGATAAACATACATCACGATGTTTGTCCAGTGATACTTGTTTGGTGTTCGACCAAGAACCTAGAAAAAAACTAAAAGACTGATAATTTGCAAGAGCGACTAAACTAGGGCAAACCCACGAACACTATCACCAAGCCCGCCACTACCATTGCCACACCCAAAGCTAATAAACCAATCAATAGTTTCCTATTCATATATAAAATCCTTACCGCTTAGGTAGCTTGTATAATACTCTAACGCCAAACAAAAAGAAAGGGTTGGCGCTATACACAATAGCTAAGCATCTTACATGTGGCAAGGGTGAATGCTATTTCGCGATAGGGACCGTAAACGAAAAACGGCTTCCTTTTCCCAACTCACTCTGGGCTGTGATTGTTCCACCATGGGCTTCCACCAGCCGCTTGGCAATAGTTAGCCCCAGACCACTGCCTCCGGTGGCTCTGGCACGAGATTTATCCACTCTATAGAAGCGCTCGAAAACGTGAGGTAAATCCTCAGCAGGAATGCCTTCTCCAGTATCGGATACGCTAACCTCTACCCAATCGCCTCGTGTTATGGCAGCGACATTGATAGTGCCTCCCTTGTGAGTATAAGCTACCGCATTTTCGAGAAGGTTGTGCAGCACCTGGTTGACCCGTTGCCAGTCAATGTTAACCAGTGGCAGATTGTCAGGCAGGTTAAGAGACAGCGATATTTCCTTTGCTGTCATCTTAGGCTGCCAGGGAGTTACTGTCTGTTTAACTAACTTGGTGATGTCTTCTGTCTGATAAACCAGCTTCAATTCGCCGGCTTCAGCGAGACTTAGCTCCTGGAGCTCATTAACCAGTCGTGCAAGCAGAGCTGCCTCTTCACTGAGGGAGTGAATAGTGGCGGCATCTGGCTTTATCACTCGATCGCGAATTGCCTCCAGATAGCCTTGAATATTAGAAAGTGGAGTTCTCAATTCGTGAGCAACATCAGCAACCATATTTCGTCGTAATTGTTCAGCGTGTTCTAGGTCGGCAGCCATGGAGTTAAAGGCTTGAGCCAGTGCTGCAACTTCACCTTCACCCTGTAATTGAACCCTCTGGGACAAGTCTCCCCGCCCCAATCGTCGTGCAGCTTTGGCAAGGGCACCGATAGGAGATGTTATTCTTCGCGATAGGACAAAAGTCAATAGCAAAGCGATGGCAATTGCCACCGAGCCTCCTATGAGAAGAGAGCGATTAATTGACGCTGAGAGCCTTAAAAATGGTGCCACATACGGCTCTGCCGTTGGGTCAGAGCTAATGTAGAGTTTCCCCAAGAATTGTCCTTGTAAGGTCATGTTGAGAGGATTTTCTTGTGAGTCAGTATAGTTCATCCCCAAAAGTTCTCTTTTTGAATCACCTATGACCGTGCCGTTGGCAGCGACCAATATAATATGTGTCCCAGAGACACCTAATGCTTCAACTACAGATTGGACATCATCCCACTTTCCTTCATCTAGATAGTGAAGATATAGCTTGGACCGTATTTGATCAGAAAGGTATTGCGCGCTTATTGTCTTATAATATTCCATTTCTGTAGCGATGCGTTCGCTGACGAAGAAATATATAGTACCAACGGTCACCAATATTATCACTGCGAAAGTCACTGCGAGACGAAACCACAACCGATGTGTCACTGTTCTCCCCCAACAAATTTATAGCCGACTCCATATATCGTTTTTATATATCTGGGGTGGGTGGGGTCTGGCTCCAGTTTTCGGCGCAGGTTGAGGATGTGAACATCAATGGTTCGGTCGAAACCTTCGAAATCATATCCCAAAGCCTCTTCAATAAGGTTTGCCCGGCTGAAGACCCTGCCCGGCTCTTTGGCGAGAACTCCCAGTAACTTAAATTCAATACTGGTCAAATTCAGTGGTCTACCGGCAAACCATGCCTCGTGTGTCGTAAAATTCATACTGAGTTCACCACTCTTAATCTCCTCAGGGCCGCGCTCTCCGGGAAGGCGTCGTAGCACTGCTCGCACTCGAGCCGCTAGTTCTTTAGGGCTAAAAGGCTTGGTTATATAGTCATCAGCACCTAGGTCCAAGCCTGTTAACTTGTCTTGATCAGTAGTCCGGGCGGTAAGCATAATAATTGGTACATCGGATTCACGTCTCAAGGTACGACAGACCTCAAGTCCATCGATGTCTGGCAGCATAAGGTCAAGAACAATGAGGTCGGGGTAGTTTTCGTGAGCTAAATGCAGAGCTTCAACTCCATTATAGGCAGTTAGAACCTGGTAGCCGTCCCGGTCTAAATAGAGTCTGACCAACTCCACAGTCTTTACATCGTCATCGACTACCAAAACCTTTTTGTCTGCCATCCCTAACTTCTTGTGATTTTGCAAGCCCTCTAATGTTATATCAGAAATGTTAAGAAATTAATATGAAAAGTTTTTCGTAATGCTGTTGCCCTCTCAATGTTTTTGGATTGACGTGCTTATATGGGCAGGCTATAATCCGTTCTGAAACGGAGTATAGGACAAGGAAACGAAATCATTTCCAAACCCGATTACAAATGGTGACAAATTGCTACTTTCATGCAATGGTGGTGAAGCTTGTTTTAGTGGAGGTTTGTAATTGAGGCGTGTATGCCCCACGTCCCAGTAGACGTGGGGTTTTTATTTATCTGCAACATGAGTGAAAATCCTCTTAGAAAGTTGGCGCTGTAAGAATTCTAATCAACCTGGTGGCGTGAGATAGAGAATTTTGGAGATAACAAGAAACTGGAAATGGTAAATAGAATTGTGGAAGGAGAGAACAGAAATTCGAAAATAAAGCGATTACAGAAGCTGCGAAACTCAATCGCCGAAAGAGAATTAGATGCTCTCCTAATTTCTCAACCAGAAAACCTTCGCTACCTTTCTGGATTTACCGGCTCCCCCGGATGGCTATTCATTTCAGGACGGAATGCTATTTTAGCTCTTGATTTTCTCTACGTGGAACAAGCTAAGGGAGAATCACCAGGTTTTGAAATTACCCGGATTAAGCAAGAATTGCATGACTGGCTTCCTGGGCTGGTCTCAGATTTGGGGTGGCACAAACTAGGATTTGAGGCAAATCTTATTTCTTATGATAGTTATCACAAGCTCAGCGAGGCTATAAAGACCAAGCAAATTAATCTTAAGCTTATTCCTACCACAGGCATAGTAGAACAGCTTCGCTCTACAAAAGAGCCCGAAGAACTAAGATTTATCACAAAAGCAGTAGAGCTAGCCGATGCTGTCTTTGAGCAGGCAAAAGCGATAATTCGTTCGGGCATAACGGAAAAGGAGATAGCCTGGGAGATAGAAAAAAACCTTCGCCAAAAAGGTAGTGAAGGAATACCTTTTGAAATCATTGTGGCTTCAGGTTCAAATTCGGCTTTGCCTCATGCTCGACCTACCGAGAAAACAATTTGCCCTGCTGAACCAGTGCTGATTGATATGGGGGCCAGAATCAGTGGTTATTGCAGCGACCTTAGTCGCACCTTATTCTTGGGCAAAGCAGACACAACCTTCCGGGAAATTTATAATATAGTTCTCAAAGCACAGACTACCGCTATAGAAGGAATTGAATCAGGTATGGATGCTTCTCAGGCAGACAAATTGGCCCGAAGCGTTATTGAACAAACTGCCTATGGAGACGCTTTTGGACATGGTCTGGGACATGGTGTGGGTCTAGCTGTACACGAATTTCCTAGGCTTGGTCTCAGTTCTTCTGATTCACTTGCGGATGGCATGGTTTTTACTGCCGAACCAGGAATTTACCTTGCGGGACAGGGTGGTGTTAGAATTGAGGATATGGTAGTTTTGGAAAATGGCAAGGCCAGACTGCTTACCAAGGCAAGTAAGGAAAGCAAGAATATCTAGCAGCTATCGTTTTTCCAGCAATCGGGAATAGGACTGGCGCTAAAGCAGAATGTTTAACCAGGAGGATACTAAATGATTGATGCCGGAGAATTGAGAAAGGGAGTCGTCATAGAGCTGGACGGCGAAATATACCAGATTCTGGAATATCAACATATTAAGATGCAGCAAAGGCAGCCTGTAATTAAGTTGAAACTTCGTGGTGTTCGTAATGGGAATTTCATCGAGCGGAATTTCCAATCCGGCGATAAAGTTGTAACAGTATTTTTAGAGCATCGCCCTGTCCAGTATCTTTATAGCGATGGCGACCTCTATTACTTCATGGATAACGAAACCTATGAGCAGATTGTGTTAACTTCCACTCAGATAGGAGATGACGCAAATTATCTAAAAGAGGGCCTGATGCTAGAGATTCAAACTTGCAAGGGGGATACGGTAGCCGTAGAGTTACCTGCTTCAGTAGAGCTTTGTGTTACGGAGACAGAGCCTGGCTTCAAAGGAGATAGAGCCACAGCAGGCACTAAGGCAGCTAAACTAGAAACTGGAGTGACCATCCAGGTTCCTCTTTTCATTAATACAGGTGACATCATCAAAGTCCATACACGCACCGGGGGATACCTAGAGAAGGTTAGCTGAGATTTAGGTAAGCTAATTGATAAAGGCTGATTTACATATCCATACTTGTTATTCTATAGATTGCCTTACACCTCTGGAGCAAATAGTAGAACGCTGCCTCAAGTTAAATATAAATTGTATTGCTGTAGCTGATCACAATACTATTGTTGGTGCCTTAAAGTTAAAGGAAATTGCCCCCTTCAAAGTAATTATTGCCGAGGAAATCTTAACGCCTATGGGTGAAATAATGGGGCTTTTTCTTAATGAAGAAGTCCCCAAAGGATTGCCTATTCAGGAAACAATATCTCGAATCAGAAGCCAAGGAGGTCTGGTAGCTATTCCTCATCCATTTGGCAGGTCGCTGCCTTGGAACGCTAACAGACTAACCTCGGCAGAAATTTTATCCCAGATCGATATTATCGAGGTTTTTAATTCTCGTACGCCATTTTTTAATAGCAATGCCAGCGCATGGAAACTAGCCAAGGCGCAGGGAAAAACTGCCAGCGCTGGCAGCGATGCCCATACTTTAGGCGAAATTGGCCGAACATATGTGGAAATGCCCGAATTCAATGGACCTGACGACTTTCTAAATTCTTTAGCTCAGGGCAAAATATTCGGGCAAAAATCCAGCTATTTAGTTCATTTCGCTAGCATATGGGCCAGGATAAGGAAACATATATTTGGGGACTCTTCGAGAAGTCTACCTTGAACGTGTTGAGGAGGGTAAAGCAAGCTCTTGTTGAACATTGGTTGGTTTTCCACAGGTAGAGACAAGGCTGCCCGACAGCTTTTGCAAACTGTCCAGGATAAGATCCGCAGTGGCGACATTAATGGAAAAATCAGCTTCGTTTTTAGCAACCGGGGATCTGGCGAGTCGAAGGAAAGTGACCTATTCTTTAAGCTAGTTCGGAGCTACAACATTCCTCTTGTCTGCTCATCTCACAAAAAGTTCAAGACTGCTAGAGAGGAAGAAGGTTTGGGTAGCAAGAAAGAGTGGCGTATCAAATACGACAAGGAAGTAGACAAAAAGATTGAAACATTTGCTCCCGACCTTTGTGTTCTGGCTGGCTATATGCTCATCGTGAGTGAAGAGCTATGCCAGAAATACGATATGATTAATCTTCATCCCGCGCCTCCCGGTGGACCTACGGGTAGCTGGCAGAATGTAATTTGGACGCTGATACGAAATAAAGCCAAGACAGCCGGAGCGATGATGCATCTAGTTACCCTTGAACTGGATAGAGGTCCGGTAGTCACATACTGTCTCTTTTCCATTAAAGATGAGCCCTTCGCTGAATATTGGCGGAAGGACGATGAAAATATGCTGTTTCAGCTTATTCGCCAGCACGAACTTGCCAGGGAATTTCCTCTTATTACCTTGACATTACAATCTCTGAGTCGGGGTGAGGTCAGTATAAAGAACGGGAGAGCAATCGATGCTCAAGGAAAGTTAATTAGCGGCTACAACCTCAGTGATAAGGTAGATGAGGAAGTGAGGAAAAATTTGAGATGAATTTAATTTGTTTTGACCTTGAGGGCCCTTTAGCTTCCCAAGATAATGCCTATGAACTGATGAAGCTATTCCCCCATGGTGGCAAGATTTTCGAAGTCATCAGCCGCTATGATGATTTGCTGACTTTAGAAAGACGGCCTGACTATGAGCCGGGAGACACGCTTGCTCTCATCATTCCTTTCCTTGCTTATCACGGGATAGAAGAGGAACAAATCGCGGCTATGGGGCA
>JBEKTM010000020.1:0-18034 GCA_049516035.1 Dehalococcoidia bacterium | reverse complement strand
ACCCTCAATCAAATTCTGGCTGAGATGGATGGCTTCGATACCAATGCCAACGTCATCGTCGTGGCCGCCACTAATCGCCCCGATATCCTCGACCCAGCCCTCCTCCGCCCTGGTCGCTTCGACCGCCACGTTGTCATTGACTTACCCGATATAAAAGGTCGTAAGGCTATTCTAGAGGTACACGCCAAGGGCAAACCTCTGGCTAAAGAAGTCGACCTCGAAATTGTAGCTAAGGAGACCCCGGGGTTCAGCGGCGCTGACCTTGCTAACATAATCAATGAAGCAGCCATTCTGGCTGCGCGGCGCAATCGTAAAGATATCACATTAAAGGAGCTTGAGGATGCTACTGACCGCACTCTAGCGGGACCGGAAAGGAAAAGCCGTATAATAAGCCCCAAGGAGAAAGAAATATTTGCTTACCACGAAAGTGGCCATGCCTTGACCGCCAAGATGTTGCCCAATGCCGACCCTGTGCATAAGGTTTCCATTGTCTCTCGGGGGATAATAGGGGGCTGGACACGCCTCCTGCCATCCGAAGACCGTCATTTAGGGACTAAGTCTCAGTTTGAGGATAGTTTGGCAGTGAGCCTGGGTGGACGCGTTGCCGAGGAAATTACCTTCGGGGAAATGACTACCGGTGCCCAACATGATTTAGAGGAAGCAACTAAGCTAGCCAGAAAAATGGTCACTGAATACGGCATGAGCGAGAAATTGGGCCCGCGGACCTTTGGTCAAAGGCAGGAACTCGTCTTTCTGGGTCGTGAAATCAGCGAACAGAGAGATTACAGCGATAAGATAGCCCAAGAAATCGATGAAGAAGTGCATAATATTATCCAACGGGCCTACGATACCGCCAAGCAAATCCTGACCACGAATAAAGAAAAACTAAACCAGCTAGCTAAAGAGCTTATAGCTCATGAAACTCTAGATGAACCTGAGCTCAACAAAATATTCGAAGGCTTAGCACCACAGCCAACCCCCAGCTAAATCAAAAGGCACAGGTCAAGTCAAGATTCAATTTTTTGATTTCCTCTCAGGGAGTCAAGCGGCTACTTTCTTTAGCGACAATATCTTCATCCAGCTTAATAAATAACGGCTGGGGTAGGCGAAGTTTCTGCCCCGGAGGCAGAAACTGAACTTTCCAACCTGCTTCTTTCACACTACCATCAAATCCCAGGAAAGAATGAAGCCTTTCGGAACTAAAGGGGAGAAAGGGATAAAGAACAGTTTTCAATACTGCCAACACAGATAGGACTGTATAGGCGGATCTAGCCGAAGTCTTTCGGTCCGTTTTGATTGTCTTCCACGGGGCTTGTTCATCAAGATAACGATTAGCTTCCTGAGCTAAAGACATAGCTTCTTTAACTGCCTCTTTAAACTCACAACAGTAAAGCAACTTGTCTACAGCATCCAACGTGACTTCGGCTCTATGAAGCAAGCCCTGACTGCGTTCATCCAGTTCACCAGGTGCAGGCACAGCCCCATCGAAATTGCGATGAGTAAAGGTAAGAACACGATGGGCTAAATTGCCATATGTAGCTACCAACTCATTATTATTACGACGGAGGAATTCACGCCAAGAAAAATCGCTGTCCCCGGTCTCGGGCATATTCGCTGCCAAAGTATACCGCAGAGGATCCGGTTCATATCGTTCCAAGTAATCATGAAGCCAAATTGCCCGACCACGACTCTTAGAAAGTTTCCTGCCTTCGATGGTCAAAAATTCGTTAGCTGGAACATCATAAGGAAGATTCAAACCGCCATAACCCATCAACATCGCCGGCCAAACAAGAGTATGGAAAAAGATGTTATCCTTGCCAATGAAATAAAAACTTTTAGCATCGCCTTGCCAGAAAGCTTGCCAGGCGGTATCATCTCCCTGTAATTTTGCCCATTCTTTGCTTGCCGATAAATAACCAATAACTGCCTCGAACCATACGTAAATACGTTTACGCTCAAAGCCTGGCTGTGGCACACTTACTCCCCAATTCAAATCACGAGTAATAGCCCTGTCCTTTAACCCTTCATCGAGAAATTTCCACGTGGTGCCAAGCACATTACGCCGCCAATGAGTCTGCTCCTTTATCCAGGCAGTCAACTTATCTTGAAAAGAAGAAAGGCGCAGAAAGAAATGCTCTGAGGACTCAAAGCGAGGCGGCGTAGAACAAAGGTGACAGCGAAGGTCTTTAAGCTCCCCTGGATTCAAAGGCTTGCCACACTCATCACATTCATCACCTCTTGCTTTAGTGAAGCCACAGTGAGGACAAGTACCTTCCAGGTAGCGGTCGGGAAGAACCCTCTGACATTTAGGACAATAAGCCTGGAGCATCTTATCTTTGTAAATATAGCCCTGATTGAGCAAACTGAGGAATATATCATGAGTAACTTGAGTATGATTAGGAGTGCCAGTAGTGGTAAATAAGTCGAAGGAGATGCCCAGTTTTTTCCAGCAGTCTATAAATTGTTGATGATATTTAGCTACTACCTCTTGTGGTGTGGTAGATTCTTGTTCAGCACGAATTGTAATCGGCGCGCCGTGTTGGTCACTACCGGAGACCATCAGCACCTCATTGCCCTTAAGACGATGATAACGGGCAAAAATATCGGCTGGCAGATAAGCACCAGCGATATGTCCTAATTGTAGAGGACCATTGGCATAAGGCCAAGCCACACCGATAAGAATGCGCTCGCTCAAATTATCCCCCAGAAAGTTAACCTATTGTAAATCATTAATTCACCCATGTCATCGCCATGAACTGGAGCTCTCAGATGATGCTTACCAAGGTTTATTTCTTGGGGAGAAAGGTGATTATTTGCTTTCCTTTCTCTGTTCCGTATGAGATATAACCACGACTCAGGCAGCAATCAACACAAAGACGTTGCTTTTCATCTCCTTCCCCGTTGATTAAAAGATAGCGTTCTCCATATTTAATAGGACGCTGACAACCACCGCACTCCAACTTTGCTATAGCAATACAACCACGGCGCATTTTAACTCCTTTCTTGAAATTTCAACCAGGCTCGAGTCTTACCTTCAATAACGAGACTGAACTCCCCTCTGGGTTCGACAAAATGCTCCCTAGCCTGGCTCACTCTGCCCCGGAAAATCTCTTCGTGAACTTTGGTAAGCTCACGGCATACAGATAGTCTTCTATCTCCTAGGATTTCTCCAATATCACTCAATGTCTCCTTAAGGCGATGGGGTGTCTCGAAAGCCACTATGGTTCTTGGTTCATCGACTAGTGAACCGAGAAGATGTTGCCTTTGTCCCTTACGGCGGGGCAAAAACCCAACATAAATGAATTGATCCGTTGGCAGTCCGGAAACCACTAGCGCGGTAATCACCGCTGAAGCACCAGGAATTGGCACTACAGGAATCCCACGTTCAATGGCAGCAACGATAAGCTCGTAACCAGGGTCACTTAACCCGGGCATGCCTGCTTCCGAAACTAGAGCCAAGTCTTCCTTCTCAAGATAATCCAATAAATAATCAAGTTTAGCTCTTTTACTATACTCATGATAACTGGTCAACGGAGTTTTTATACTATAAGCATTAAGCATGTGGCGCGTTTTTCGAGTATCCTCAGCAGCAATAAGCTTCACCTCCCGCAAAAGGCGCAAGGCACGCAGGGAAATATCCTCCAAATTGCCAATAGGAGTAGCAATGACATAAAGAATAGGCATGACTTAGAATTATACTTAATAGGTATAATTTTATCTACCAGTTTTCTTGACTTTAGACTGCCATGCTTGTATAGTTTGTGGCAATTTCTATCAAGGTAAAGAAAAATGCCTCACCTCAAACTCAAACAGATTGAACGCACTTATGGATTTGATGAGGTTTCGCTTGTCCCCGGAGATGTAACAATTAATCCTGATCAAATCAACATAGACTTTACCGTAAGAGATTACACCTTGTCTATCCCCATTCTAGCCTCAGCTATGGATGCTATTGTTGACCCCACCTTTGCTATTAAACTTAGCAAATTTGGCGGGCTAGCTGTCCTTAACCTAGAAGGTGTACAAACAAGGTACGAAAACCCCGATGAGGTCTTAAACCAAATTACCCAAACTCCTGAGAAAAAAGTTACTGCCCTCCTTCAGAAAATTTACTCTAAGCCTATCAAGGAAAAGCTTATTAGCCAACGCATTGGAGCAATAAAACAGGCTGGGGGCGTCTGTGCCGTATCCGTAACTCCCACCAACACCAAACGGCTGGCTCCTATAGCCAAGGATGCCGGGATGGATATACTCGTGGTGCAATCTACCGTCACCACAGCCAGGCATATCTCCAAGAGCTATCGAGGACTTATCCTGCCTGAGTTATGCCAGCAAATGTCCTTACCCATCATAGTGGGCAATTGTTGCACCTATAGCGCGGCATTAGAGCTGATGAGAACAGGAATCGACGGCATCTTGGTTGGAGTAGGACCTGGAGCCGCTTGTACTACCCGGGAAGTCATCGGTGTTGGAGTTCCCCAGATAACTGCTACTCTACACTGTGCCGCTGCCAGAGAAACATACCTTAAAGAAAGTGGTAAATACGTAGCAGTGATAACAGATGGAGGTATTCGCACTGGTGGCGATTTATGTAAAGCATTCGCTGCTGGTGCTGACGCTGTTATGATTGGCTCGCCTCTAGCTCAAGCGACAGAAGCACCAGGAAAGGGCTATCACTGGGGCATGTCTCATTCTCATCCGGCATTGCCTAGAGGGACACGTATTAAAGTTGGCACTACCGCCTCATTAGAGCAAATTCTCTTCGGTCCTACTTCTGTCACCAACGGCACTCAAAATTTAGTTGGTGCTTTACGCACTGGCATGGGGGTATGCAGCGCTCGAACCATCAAAGAAATGCACAAGGTCAAGATGGTTATTGCCCCCTCTATAAAGACTGAAGGAAAATATTTTCAGGCAACCCAGAATATCCCTTGAGTTTAGAGAAACGCAGACAGACAAAACCAGACACCAAAGCCAGCTAAAATCAGAGCACAAACGCTAAACACAACCCTTTGTACTTTCCGTGTCCACCATCGTCTTGACTCAAATGTACCCACAGAAAGAAATTCGCTCCAGGCTAGATCACAACACCAGTGTACAAAAGCAAATGAAACGACACCAATAAGCCCGAACGTAGCAGCGCCACCGATCGTAATATTACCTACACTGACATTACCAACAATTAAATTTGTGCCCACGAACACCCACCACATGTAAAAACCAGGGTTAGCGCCTGTAAATACAATGCCAGTGACTAAAGAGCTATTTGGCAATCCGCCTACTTGACCAGGCATATTGCCAGCAGTTCGAAACATCCTGAGACCCAGATAAATTAGCACCAGACCACCGGCAATACGAATTATCTTTATAACGTAGGGGAAGTTAATCAAATGACCAAACCCCAGATAGATTGCGGCTATAAGAGGCATCTCAATGACAGCATGCCCTAGCGCTATCCAGACACCAGCATTCTTACTGTCATAACCCTTGGCTATCGTGGCAGCAGTCATCGGGCCTGGCGACATAACACCAGTAAGAGAAATAACCACTGCTAACAGCAAGAATAAGCCAAGATTTGTCTCCATGACTTACTTTGGGCAAAACCAGATTCAGGCTAAACTTCTTCTTGTTCCTCGTCCTCCTCCCCAACCACATCCCCACCATAATGGGGGAGTACCACACTTGCCTTGGCGCGGCGGCCTCTGGCTCCTCTGGGCAAATCGCCAATTATCTTCTTTAGCCCCGCCAATGCCTCAGTTGACTGTGTTGAGGGTGCAACTATGCCATCTACTCCCGCTTGCCATAAACTGGTTAGCTCAGCCTTTGTGACCAAAGAAGGCAAAGATGTAATAACCGGCTTCTCTAGGAGTTCGACAAACCTTCGACAAACAAGCAGGTGTTCCACAGCCACAAAAGAATCTCCACCTCTACTGCTGATGAACACACCATCTACTTCAAGACTGTTAATGGCTCTCACGAGGCCCTGGTCTAATGAGGACTCTATCATTAAGAATTTGCCTACCCCTTCTTTGTGCAATACTGCGGCAGGTATCCTAATATCAAAGACCACAAAGTCACATCCCACGCTCATAAGTTCATTGATTTTCTCCTCGCTCATGCCCTTCACAAATACCCCCAGAGGGACATTGCCCACGGCCTCGACCATTTGCTTAACAACCTTGGCGCTTGTACCCTCGCTCAATATCAATCCGGCATCGGCGCTGACTTCAGCCACGATTTTGGCTTCCTTGACCTGTGTCCCGGACAATCCTGCAACGAGCAACAGCGGCGGGCTTTTCAGTTCAGAGACAAACGAATGAAAACCTATAGGCGTAGCTGCAGCCTTAGAAAGACTTTGTAATTTATCTACAAACTTGCTCATATTATTACCCCCAGCCAGCGGTCGGATTCGAACCGACGACCGACGGTTTACGAAACCGCTGCTCTACCCCTGAGCTACGCTGGCATTTGAAGCTAAACTGCAAAAAGTTGGCGTTAAATTGGCGTTATTTTTTCCAACACCGTTCACCCCAGCCGGTAAGACTGTGTCCAGCAACGCCATAGCCTCTTCTTACATCCCCTCAATTATATGCGAATACGTGTCCATAGTAAAGGCTACGCTGGAATGTCCCAAAACCTCAACCTATTCCCAAAATCCAAATAGGTCGGAGACAGGTATCTGAATTTAGAGGAAGGGTATGCCCTTCGGATTGGGCTATGGTGCTAGTTCTAACCGTTGTTTATATTGCGGAAGAGCCTCAAGCTATCCTAAGACTTTATGTTTCTTGTGTGTTGTCTGCCAGGCTGCTATAATCGCACAGAGGGAATTGCGTTTACTAGGAGACGGATGGCTCAGAAGAAAGCAGCCAAAAAGACAGGAAAGAAAGCACGGAAGAAAGCCGCGGAATATCTGCGGAAGGGCCCGAAGAAGTGATGAGATAAGAGCCGATTTATTTGCAATCTTGAGCGGATTCTATTTCATTACTGCCCTACAGATAGCAAGGGAATAAAATGAGCGTGGCCCAGCCAGCGGATTTGGAGAGGATATACATGGGGAGAACCTGGAAGCCGACAACTGCGGGCATACTCTGTATTATTGCAGGAGTCATTGGTGTGATCCCCGGCATAGTAGTCGTCGCATCCACTGACATGTTTGGTGCCCCATCAATTGTCCCGGGGATAATTGCGATAATAGGTGGTATCTATTCCTTAAAAAGAAGGGGATGGGGACTGGCGCTTGCTGGGTCTATCTGTGCACTCTTTGGTCCTGCTGGGTTTCTTGTGATAGTCGGCTTACTCGCCGTTAAGTACGCAGATATGGTGCCAGGTTTGCAGCCCCCCCCGATAATCGACACCTTCTTTTCATCTTCGTACTTCGATTTCAGCGCTGGTTCCGTGATTCTTGGGATACTCGCCATTATATTCGTCATCATGGGGAAGCGCGAATTTAAGTAAGACCCAAAACCGCTTCGGTAAGCTGTATAGAATGAGAAGGGGGGGGCTTTTGCAGGATAAGGATTGCGAGGGCACTGGAATTTTGCCAGTGATGGGAAAAGGGAAATTGTCACGATGAAGCTACGAAAACAAAGGTAGCTAAAGAGAGAGACCCCTTTGCTCGTTGGGCACTCGGTCACAAAATTGAAAAAGCTCAAAGTCGGATATGAGAAAGCTGCAAAAAAATCAACAAAGAAGAGAGAGCGTGATAAACTTTGCCGCTACAAAAGCATAGAAGTGTAAACATAGCATTTGGTGTGACGAGGCGGAATGCTGGTAGTGCTACGCCCGTAAACGGTCAGCCTAGGGGGAATCTATTTCAGGACTGGTCTTTATGGTTATTGCTACTAGTGAATGGTGTGACAATCCCCTTGGCGGTGACACAAAACTGGAATTTGTTAGCCCTAATGTGGGTATACTGGTTTCAGAATATTGTGATCGGTTTCTTCAATTTCCTGCGCATACGCCAGCTAAGAGAGTTCTCAACCGATGGGCTGGTCATCAACGGCCGTCCTGCCGAACCAACCCAAGAAACAAAGAATTATATCGCTCGCTTCTTTTTGTTACATTACGGAATATTTCATCTGGTCTATTTCATATTCCTTCTAGTATTCTCTCTAACCGGCATGTTCAGTAGTGCTGATAAGAGTGCTCTCAATTCTGCAGATCTGAAATACATCATCCCCACGGCCTTCCTTTTTCTTGGTAACCATATCTTTTCCTACTTCTATAACAGACCGAGAGACACCGGGAAACAGAAGATCGGTTCGTTGATGTTCTATCCTTACGCAAGAATAATCCCAATGCACCTCACTATAATTCTTGGCGCTTTTCTTGGCGGCGGTTTGCTTCTGTTCCTTGTGTTGAAAACCCTTGCCGACGCGATAATGCATGTTGTAGAGCATAGGGTTCTTTTAAGGGGCGAGGTACAGCAAGAAGTACAGCAAGGTATAATTTGAGGCGAAGTGTCCCCGGCTGGCACCAAAAATCTCGGTGGCACAGTATAGATAGGACGGTTTCTTATTAGAGGAGGATTAATAAAATGTTACTAGAATTATTAGCATTTCCTGTGCTCATAGCACTAGCATTATTCTCATTTAGATTGATACTTCAAAGCAGAATATCGCTTGTCACAGATGAAATCGCAAAACAGAGACTAGTTAGTCGGTTACAAAAGACCACTTTAGCAACATTCATTCCCACTGGAATAGTGATGGTGATAGTGGGTTTCACGCTTATGGGGGTTGGTTTAGGTCTAATATCGATAGGATTTGCGCTTATGGGAACGTCAATAGTATTATGGATTGAAGGCGAACTGACAAAAAGGAAAGGTGAGGTAGCTCTATCTTTTGCCAAAAAAGTACGTCTTCGCGGAGTATTGTTCTCGTGCCTTGCTCTGGCTGCCGCGATAGCGATGATAGTTCAACTAATCCTTGCCATATTAGGGAACGGAGACTAATACCATAGGGAAGGCAGAATCCTGAAGAAATTCTCCACAATCTTGTATGAAGTCATACGCCCAATTCACCAAACATGCAGATATTTGTTTTGTGGTAGGCGAAGCTAGCTCTAGCACAATATAGGGTTTTGTGACTCTCTAATTCTAGGGTACGTCTTGAACACCACAAAAAAAGACTATTGACTATCACTTGAGATAGCACTAGAATAGTTTCTACAAATGTACTCTCCCTAAGAAATGAGTTATTGAGACCAACTGTAATTTGCTCGGGCACCATGAAAATGTGGAGGCGAAGTATGAAGACAATACTTAGTTCTAGGAGGCACCATTACGCGGCGGCAATCAGCACACTTTCGGTTGTCTTGGCTATCGCAACGTTGATGGCTGGGATGACAGGCTGCAGTGGAGGCCCTACTCCAATATACAATTGGTATCAGTTGGATAATGTCAGAAACGACCTGGGTGGGAGCTACATCCTGATGAACGACCTCGATACCAATACTACCGGTTATTTCATAGTGGCATATCCGTCCCCGTCAAACGGAGGAAAGGGCTGGGATCCAATTGGGAGTTCTGATAGCCCCTTTACCGGGATTTTCGACGGAAACAATAAGCAGATAAGGGACATCGTTATTAACCGTCCTGAGAGAGATCGTACAGGGCTTTTCGGTGCTGCTGAACATGAGGTCATCAAGAATCTGGGAGTGGTGAACGCCACTGTGACGGGCCATGATTATGTTGGCGGTCTGATGGGATGGATTAGGAATGGCGCCCTAGATAATTGCTACGCCGCTGGCAATATTACTGGCGAGTCGGCTCCTGACCATTACAGCACTGCCATCGGTGGTCTGGTGGGATATAGTTCAGAGGTCTCTGTGACGAATTGCAATGCCACGGGCAGCGTGACTGGCGGCGGAAAGTATCATGGTGGTCTGATGGGATGGAATGAAGAGGGTACTGTGGAGAACTGCTGTTCCAACAGCAACGTGAATGGCGGTGAGATGGTTGGTGGTCTGATCGGATATCAATGGGGGTACGACGTGATCAACTCCTATTCCACTGGCAACGTGACTGGTTGTTGCGCTGTCGGTGGTTTAGTGGGATATATTTCGGGGCTGAGCCGAATACTCAACTGCCACTATAACTATGATGAGGTTCTGATTAATGGTCGGCACATAATTACTATCGGAGCTTTATTCGATGAAGACTTTGAGGAATGGCTCGCCAACGACAAGCGCTTGAATCTTGATAATAGGCTGACGGTGAGTCCAGAAGGTCCTCCTTGGGGTTGGGAAATAAATAATATCAGTGATTTCAAACAGCTACTTGCCTTCGGACAGTATATCTTATACGGTTTTGGATTTATATTGAATAATGATCTGGATCTAGCTACTGAACCCGACTTCTACATTCCTTATCTGGCTGGAGAGTTTGATGGGAATGGTCACACTATCTCAAACTTGAGTGTCAACCTCGATTCCGCCTATGGAGTCGGATTATTCGGGTACGTTGGTCCTTATGATGGATTTGTGCATGACGTGGGTGTCGAGAATGTGAGCATAACTGGCGATTGGGCTGTTGGCGGTCTGGTGGGACATAACGAGGGCACTGTGAGCAACTGCCATTCTACGGGCAACGTCTTTGGCCATGAATATGAGGCTGGCGGTCTGGTGGGATGTAATTGGGGTGACGTGGTCAATTCCTACTCCAGCAGCAACGTGAGTGGCATGTTTAAGATTGGCGGTCTGGTGGGACATAATTTGTTTAAAGTGAGCAACTCCTATTCCACCGGCAATGTGACTGGCGACCAGTATGCTGGTGGTCTGGTGGGATATAATGAGTACACCCTGAGCAATTGTTATTCTACTGGCAATGTGACCGGTTACTATGGTGGTGGTCTGGTGGGATATAGTAACAACACTGTGAGCAACTGCTTCTGGGACACCGAAACCAGCGGACAAACTACTTCGGCTGGCGGGACAGGCAAGACCACCGCGGAAATGAAGGACTTCACCACATTCTCAGGTGCGACATGGAACATAACCGCAGTCGCCAATTCTGGCACGCGCAACCCTGCATATATCTGGAATATCGTTGACGACGTGACTTGTCCTTTCCTGAGCTGGCAGCCCGTTTCCTAATACAATTAAGACTCAGTTATCCCCAAAATTCAAATACGTCAGAGGCAGGTATCTGAACATCGAGAAATGGGTATGCCTTTGGATTGGGCGATGGAGCAGCCTCGAGCTATCCTCAAACTGAATCTCAGTGCATCCTTGAGGCATATTGACAGCTTTTCTTAATTCGCATATGCTGCATGAAGGAGACAGGAGGCGCAGCTATGCCACTTTGCTCTCATTGTGGAAGAGAAGTGAGTGAGGGCGTTTCGTTTTGCCCCGAGTGTGGCGAGAGGCTCAAAAAGGGGTTTACACCTGAAGAAAAACAGGAGTATATTCAGGAGCTTAAAGCATCTATCGAAGAGGAGAAGAAGGCCAAAGAGCAACAGAAACAAGTAGGAGACAAAAGAGCGGCAAGGAAGCAAATTCGATTCAAAGTTGTTTTGGCAATCTTAGGGGCATTAGCTATTGTGGTTGGGATAGTGGCTGGTGTTACCGGAGAACGCGAACCCATTGAGCCGGCTGTGCTGCCTATGGATGAAGCGACTTATCGTCCGTATGTGGAAGGCATAATGGAGACGCAGCAGGAGTTAATTGAGAATCTGAATTTTACGGAAGCCCTGAATTCTCCTGAACAACCGAACGTAATTAACTTGTTGTATGACCTTAGTTTCCAGGTCTACGCTGTGAATCCACCCGCTAACCTCAGTGATTTCCACGCTTCGTATGAGACCGCGTGTGCAAAGACGGTGCGGGGTGCACAGGACTTGTTTATCGCATGGGCCAGTTGGAAACAGGGGGCTCACCAAGAGGCGTTAGCGCCACTCCAGGAGGCAGGTGATTACCTCATGGCAGACTACGCTTCGATAGTGCTCCTAGAGCTAAGGCTAAAGTACCCCGAACTAACGGGGGCGTTAAATACGTCAGAAGATGCATATTAGTGAATCGTAGTGGTTGGATAGGGGTATGCCTTTGGATTGCCCGATGGACGAGCTTCAAATCATAGTTGGAAAATTGGCGTTATTTTGGCGCTAAACTGTTTGGGACGGGTCGTTACCAGTTGGCATTTTACGAATAAAGCAGGATCTTGACGGTTAATACAATTGTTCTATTTTGTACGTATTTGTACGTAAAATCACCATTTGGGATTTTTGACCGACGGTCTACGAAACCACTGCTCTACCCCTCGGCCACGCTGGCATTGAAACTAAATTTTAGCCCTTACTCGAGCTCGTGTCTACTTTTTGGCTTTTTCAAGGATAACCTCCGACTCAACACCATGGAGTAAGTAAGACTGGCTACGAAGTCTTTCTGCCCAGAAAAACCAGGATGTATTAACCTCTATATTCTGCCTAGGATCATCGCTAGGCAAATGAGGGACCCCATGCCCATCATGCACACAAGGGTCAGCATGTAGGCCAGCTTGGGACTGGGACGGGTAGCAAAGAGCCAAGCACATACTAAACCCACATCAATGAAAGCTAAATCAAGATATAGATAGATTGGTCTAAATTCACCTGTAAAGTACGCAGCCAGGCTCAGGACATACGCTATGAGCAAGCAGATAGCTGTGAACTGTGCAGTGCGCCTTACGCCATAGCGCTTCGGCAGGGTCTGTACACGAGTAACTTCATCCTGCGGGAAATCGCGGATGTCAATCATCCCTCGCCCACCAAACATGGCGAAAAAGAACATACCAGCCAGAAGCCACAATCCCGGGCTCAAGTGACCACTCGCGCTCCCCATAAGCACATAGAGGCCTTGCAGCAAGCCCAGGGTAAGTGCACGAGTTAGAGGACGCTCAAAGACATGTAGTGCTAAGCCTATGATGATGGCTAGAATGATGCTCCATGGCAGCAGAGCCCAGGTGGCAACCAGAAGCGTCACAACGAAGCTGACGACGATGAAAGTCATTGGGAAGGCGAGCCCTATCGCTGGAGATAGGGAACTATCTGTCAGAGGATTGTGGCGCATTTCGGCCCGAGGTCCTTCGGCATCCAGGTCACGGTCAGCATAGAAGTCCAGAGAGAAGCCACCCACAGCCAAACACCAAGCTGCCAGGGTCATCCATAGTGCGTTTGCCACTCCGGCGTCGGCTGTGAAGGCTGCCGCACCAGTAATCATAGCCACCATCACGGTGCGATTAAGACGCAGCAACCAAAAGAAAGCTAAAGGTTTGGAAAACCGCGCTTTACGTTCAGTCACGTCATTTATTCTAATTCACTGCTAAGTATAGCAACCTCTTAAGTGTGTATAAACACGAATGGTTTTCAAGTGTTTCTCTCGGCTCCAAGAGTATGGAATTGTACAGACCACTAGACTGTTACTACCACACAGACATCGGGGTGTCCACATGAACTTAGCTACAAATTCCCATCTGGAAGAGATGCCACAATCTGAGTTTTTGTGCAACGAGCTGAGCCCGTGCTGTTCTCTGTATTTTATCCACCGAGGGCATCTTAATGCCCTGCTTTACATCACCACTGCGCAAATAGTTGAGCCTAGCTCACTATTCATCGAAATTAAACGTGAAATCTCTGAAGCACTTCCCATCGGTGTGCATCATGCAGCCTGCCATAGGAGGAGAAACGCTATATTTTATGCCGAGTCCATCGAACCACCCACAAACTCGCTCCATAATACCGCATTGGTATCTGTCAAGAACACCAAGCTGTTTCACACCGTTATAAGCGAAGCAATTTTTCCACTCGCCATGCAGGGCATTTTCCGAAGGAAAACTATAGGTGAAATCCATAAAATCGCCTGTAAGTATGCTAAATGCGGCGTTTACAATTATCTTAAGGTCTTCAAATGTTTTCACCTTATCCATACCCACGGCCTTTTGAATCCGCTTTATTTCTATCGATGCCATAGACCTGATGGCAGCCTTATTGATTTTGTTTGTCTTCTCAATGCCACATTCCTGCAAGCAGTGATAGAACCACATGGCGTCATGGGTCATCCAGTTCTTAATTAAGATTTCCTTCAACTCATTTTTCTTAAGTTCCTTCATGTTCAGCATTCCTCTTATCTCCACCAGCCAAACACCTACAACTTATTCCCTTTTGCGTTCCTCCACCCGCAATTCCATGACGATATGCCCCCAGCCGCCGCAGTTGACGCCGACATCAACACATCCTATCCGTTTGAACCGCATCTCATTAGGGTCCACACCAGCATAGAATAGCTCTTGTGCCGCATAAATTAATGTCGGCATGGAATGCAAGGCACCAAAACAGATTCTTTTGGGACAGAGCTTGGTCAAGATATTGCCAGCGCCATCAAAATAGAACTTATCACCAACTTTATGCTGACTATTACAGCCGTGTGACTCTACAACCTCTATTACAATCGTCTTGTTTAGTAATGCCGGCGCTTTGGAAATAACGTCTTCGTTTCTGGGATTTTCTCTGAACTTTTTCATTTCCCTATCACTGTAACCCAGGTGCTGTTGATAGAATTTCCAGACATCTTCGCTGACTTTCATTTGTTCCCTCCTTTAATAACATTTTGTTATTAACAGCATAACAGGACATCCTGTGCCTGTCAATAGGTTTTATAACGAATTGTTATACATTTCAATAATTTCTTTACTGGGTATTACAAAATGTGATAAAATCCAGATGTGGTCTCTCCCAGCATCGGCATGAGAATTCAGCAGGCCAGAGAAGAACTGGGCATCACCCAGCAGGAACTGGCAACCAGATTAGGCTGCACACAGGCAGCCTTATCCAACTACGAACTGAGCAAGAGACGACTTTATCTCGCCAATCTGGAACGAATCGCCAGCGCCTTAGGAAAACCTCTAAGCTATTTTATGGAACCAGCCGCCGATGAAGACGATACCCAAGATTGGGCCCGGTATCCTCACCGCTAAAATGCAGTGCGTTAAGCATTCTGAGTGATTTAGCAACCATCTAGGCCTTTGCCGTTCTTTGTAACCCACCCGTAGGCATCTTAACTCATGGATTCCTTGGCAGCTCTCTTTTTGCGCAAGATTACCCTGGCTACTATCAAAGCTAATAAGCCCGAAATTAGAAGAGCCTTTCTATAATCGGGCATGGGATCCCAAAATGCTTCCCAGAAGGAATCCATTACTTCGCTCAGAGCGATATGAGGAATCTGGAATTGCCTCTTACCTGTTTCGGGGTCGTATTGGTAAAATTCGACCTGAGCATTCTCAATTGAGGTCTTATTCTTACCCTGATAGTCCACCCAGACATGTATAGGAGATAAGCTAATTTGATAGGTAATATTTTCCGCTTCCAAAACAGAAGCTAAGACCAGAGCTCGGCCCTTGCAATCCCCCTCTCCTTTTTTCAGCACTTCCTCAACAGTGGGACAGTACCAGGGCATGCCATAAACCTCCCAATCATGGTGATAAGGTATCCTAGCCAGGACTGCCTTCTCTATATCTACAGGGTCAGAAGGAAAGTCATTCAGTATCGATGCAACAGCGCCAGGGTCAGCATCAAAGTTAAGAACCCTGTGGATACTAATGATTAGGTTTAGAGGATTGGGATATAACACAAAAAGAATCCACAATATAAATACCAATGGAAAATATTTCCGAAACACCTTCTTTGAAACTTTCTCGGAACCTTCAAGACCAATCATCATAGCAGTAGCCTCAGTCGAACTGCTTATAATATTCTTCTCTCTTGTCACAGCTTAGAAAACTCTTGTTCGAGTTCGAGAGCATCAAGGCAAACATGATATTGCCATCGGCATACCTGTCCCTCAACCTTTCTTGCGTTTCTCCCTTTCTATCTTCCGCAAGGTCTCGTCATCGAGGCCGAAGTGGTGGGCTATTTCGTGGCGCACCACTTCTTCTATTTTTGCTTCAATCTCATCATCAAAGCGGCACTGTGCCTCTATGGGCCTTTGAAAGATGCTTATCTTATCAGGCAAAACCAATGCATAACCTTGGCCTCGCCTAGTTTGAGGCACACCTTGATAAAGGCCAAGTAATTGAGTGGGATGAATATGCTTAGCCTGTCTCAGTTGCCCTCGTGTGGGCCACTCTTCTACCACAACATCCACATTTTCCAGCTTGCTCTTAAACTCCTGTGGCAAATTATCGATTGCCTTCTCCACGAGAGCTTCAAATTCTTCTCTCTCCATATTTAAGAATCACAAATATTGCCAATAAGTGAAAAATATTTATTGTCATCTTACCACCTGAGATTGCTGCTAGACAAACGAATAACAATTAAAGGTATCACTTTGCTTACGAGATGTAATTATGGCAATTTACCCCGCTATCAAGGCGAGCTTTCTTGACGAAGGACGAGAATTAAGGTAGGCTATTAGTTTAAATCTGAAAAGGAGAGCTGGTAAATTGCAGTGCCGTGGCATCAGAGGGGCTATCTCGGTTTCAGCAAATAATAAAAAAAACATCCTAGCTGCAACCAAGAAGCTGCTTACAGAAATGACGAAGGCTAACAAAATTGAAATTAAGGATATCGCTGCTATCTTTTTCACCACCACGCCAGACCTGAATGCTGAGTTCCCTGCGGCAGCGACACGAGAGCTAGGATGGCCATCTAGCCTGGCTTTGCTTTGTGGGCATGAAATGAATGTCCCCAATGCTCTCCCCCGCTGTCTGAGAGTTTTAATGCTCGTAAACACTGAAAAGGGACCCGAGGAAATCATACATGTTTACTTAGGAGAGGCGAAGAAGTTAAAGGACAAACCGTCACCAGTAATTGGAGGCGACACATGATTGTAGTCATGAGAACTAGCTCCAGCCATGATGAAATCAGCAAGGTTACAAAACGAATTGAAGACTTTGGGTTAAAGGCACACATATCAGAGGGTGTTGACCATACCGTTATCGGCGTGCTAGGGAAAGTTTTCACGGAACTTCGTGATGCCCTGGAATTGCTCCCCGGGGTAGAACAGGTCTTACTCGTGAGCAAACCTTACAAGCTTGCCAGCCGGGAGTTCCACCCTCGAGATACTATAGTGGAGGTAAAAGGCGTGGCTATCGGTGGTAACGAAATAGTCGTCATGGCTGGACCTTGCGCCATAGAAAGCGAGGAGCAACTCTTGACCACTGCTCAGGCAGTCAAGGCAGCCGGGGCTACCGTATTGCGCGGTGGTGCCTTCAAACCACGCACTTCTCCCTACGACTTTCGGGGGTTAGGGGAAACCGGGTTGAAAATACTGGCGGCAGTAGGCAAGGAAAACAAAATGCCCGTGATTACCGAGGTTATGTCACCAGACCAGGTTGATTTAGTAGCCAGATACGCGGATATACTTCAGATTGGAGCGAGAAACATGCAGAACTTTACCTTGCTTGACGAGGTGGGAAAAACAAAGAAGCCAGTGCTGCTCAAACGCGGTTTGTCATCTACTATTCAAGAGTGGCTGCTAGCCGCTGAATATATTCTAGCTCAAGAAAATGAGCAGGTTATTCTTTGCGAACGAGGTATCAGAACTTTTGAGACTTACACCCGTAACACCATGGACATCAGTTCTATACCAATTATCGAAAAGGTCAGCCATTTGCCCATTATCGCCGACCCCAGCCATGCCACGGGTAAATGGTACCTAGTACCTCCTCTAGCATTAGCAGCAGTAGCTGCCGGAGCAGATGGACTGCTCATAGAAGTCCATCCTAATCCTGACCTGGCACTTGCCGATGGTCCTCAATCACTCAACTTTGAAAGCTTCCAGCTCCTTATGTCTCAATTATTGCCCATAGCCAAAGCTGAAAATAGAAAGCTAGCTACTTCAAGCGCAAAGAGCAAACCCTGAGACCATGGAAATCGAGCAAGAACTAGCCAGTATAACTCCCCAAGGGGAAACGTTGCTTACCATAGGCGTGTTCGATGGTGTTCATGCCGGGCATCGCTACCTGTTGGAAAAACTGCAGCAGCGAGCAGCAGAGAAAAACTTGCTTAGCGGAGTAGTTACCTTTAATCCCCATCCTCAATCGGTATTACATCCGCATAATCAA
>JBEKTM010000019.1:0-18306 GCA_049516035.1 Dehalococcoidia bacterium | reverse complement strand
CAGAGTCAGTATCAAGAGTTCATCGCCAGAAGCGGGTTAAGCGATGTCGGGCAGCGAGAGAATGTGCCCAAGGATTTCCTCACCAAGGTTAGGAAGGGGGACATTATAGTTGCCGAAGAGAACTTTGGCATTGGTTCAAGCCGGCAACAGGCTGCGGAAACTCTGAAGTTTAAAGGTGTCCAGGCTGTAGTTGCCGACTCAATCCATCGGATATTTTTTAGGAACTTCTGGAACTTGGGCTGTCCGGCTATAGATTTGCCAGGAATTTCCGCTAAATTTAAGGCCGGGCATGAGATAGCGATCGACCTGAGACGGGGGACTATCAAGAACCTCAATACGGGTAAGGTTTTTGAGTTTCGCCTGATAATTCCACCGTGGTTTGTAGATATGGTGGAAGCTGGTGGCCTGATTCCCTACCATAAATCCCTGAAACCTTAAATTCTGGAGCCGAAGTCAAATATACGGAGCTAAGAGGCTGTTTTACCTGTCATTGCGAGGAGCGCAGCGACGAAGCAATCCTGAGGAATTATAGGAGATTGCCACGCCCCGACAAGTCAGGGCTCGCAATGACAAAAAAGTGAAGTGTGTGTCAATGACTTTTGTATCACGATTTCTGCAAACCACTTTATGCTCCTCCGAAATTTATGATAGTGTATCCCGTAGAATTCGATGCACAAAGTCGTTTGGGATATGGACCCCGGCATCGATGATGCCCTGGCTTTAATTCTGGCGTTAAAATCGCCTGAAATTCAGGTTCTGGGCATCACCACGATAGCTGGCAATGCTCCTGTGGAAGTGACCAGCGCCAACGCTCGACGGGTGTTGGAATACCTGGACATAGAGAGCATCCCGGTAGCGATGGGAGCATCACACCCTTTGGACCGCCCTTTAGAAGATGCCTTAAGCTACCATGGTCCAGATGGGCTGGGCAACTGCAACTTGCCTCCTCCCAAGCTGACACTGCACCCGGCTAAAGCCTGGGATTTCTTGGCTCGGCTAGTTCTGGATGCTCCTGGTGAAATCGCTCTGGTGGCTACGGGGCCCTTAACCAATGTGGCTTATACCTTTGAGCTTCATCCCGAACTGCCTGAGCTTTTGGCCAGGCTGGTTCTCATGGGAGGTGCATATAATCTTACGCCCTACGGCAAAGGAAATCGCACTCCCTTTGCTGAGTTCAATATCTGGGAGGACCCTGAGGCTGCTCATATAGTATTCAACTCCGGGGCGGACATCTTCGCTGTTGGTCTGGATGTAACCATGGACCCCGCAGCCTGCCTGAATAGCCAGCATCTGGAACAGATTAAGACCAGACATACACCGGCTGCACATCTAGTAGCCCAACTGGTAGAATACGATGTAAAATATCATGGATGTTGTAGGATGCATGATCCGCTAGCTTTGGCAACGCTACTGGATGCTTCCTTGTTCGATTTTACATTGGCCAAGGTAGAAGTAATTAAAAGAAATGACTGGGATAGAGGGGTTACTCGTATCTTGCCCTCTGATAGTTCTCAGTTAATACACGTAGCCTCTGCTGTGGACGGGCCTCGCTTCCTAAAGCTATTTCTATCGCGCATACTGGAGAAGTAAGATGGTCAGCTTGGTAGTATGTGGCGCTATAAACTGGGATATTAGCTGCTTCGTGGAGCGGCTGCCGGTGCCCGGTGAAGAGGTTATTGCGGAACATATCACCCGGGTATCGGGAGGGACGGGGGGCAATGTGGCTGTGGCGGCAGCACGGATTTTGGGGACTAGAGCAGTGGGCCTGGTAGGCGCTCTGGGAAGGGATGATATTGCTCGCCAGCAAATTGCCATCTTGGAGGACGAGGGAGTCGTCACCACAGGAATCCACCAAATTGCGGGAGAAGAATCGGGGCAGGCTTATATTATGATTGACCAAGCGGGAGAGAACGTTATTGCTAGCCATCTAGGGGCGAATGCCAGGCTTGGTCTGAAACACTTGAGAAAGGTAGAGGTTAAGCAACAACTGCGAGAATGTCAGGGCATAGTCCTCACCGACCCGCCTTTGGAGGTGGCAGAAGGGTTAATGAACCAAGCCAAGCGGTATGATATCCCACTGTTGTGGGACCCGGGAATTCTGATAAACCAAAATCGGGAAGCATTGCTCTCACTTGCCAAAGAAGCCGAAGTCATCTTCTTAAACGAAACGGAGGCGAGTGCTCTGCTAGGAACTTCTGAGTTAAAAACGAGCTTCCATGAGCTGAAAAAACTTGGATTCAGCAATCACATAGTGCTCAAACTTGGCGCTCAGGGAGCAATCATGCTTGAGCCAGCTAACAGTACGGTTATAGAAGTCCCAGCCTTGCCTCTCAAGGAGCTCGGTCTAAATGTGATTAACACAGTGGGTTGTGGAGATGTCTTCGCTGGGGTCTTTGGCGCCTACTATGTTGTGGGGACTAATCTGCGTGAATCGCTTATCATGGCCAGCGCTGCCGCCGGTCTTAATGCTACCCGACCTGAAACCAGAGGCAGCCCTGAACGAGCCAAGTTAGAGGAAGTGGCAAACCGCAGCCGCAGCCTAGGTTTTGTGCTTCGAGAGCGCAAGCTGATTTGAAGCCCCGACATTGCTTTGAATGACTTCGTACTCTAGGCCACTTCCCACCGGGCTCGAATGGCCACAGATAGGTGCCTTGATAAGGGATTTACAGGTAGCATATAATCCTACCTGGGAGAAGTAGTTTCTTGCTTCTGGATGGAATGGATGGAGGAAGAGCCGAGCTGCGTGGTGGTCTGCTGGTAGCTAAACGGACAAGACCAACTTCAGGTCGGTAAAAAGTCAAGTTTTTGAGCAATTTCTGGAGAGGAGGCTAATATGTTTAAAAGAATCCTGGTTTGCTTGGATGGGTCCAAGCTTGCTGAGCAAATCATGCCTTATGCCACAGAGGAAGCAATTCGCTTTCAGGGCAAGCTTGTTCTCTTGCAGGTTGTTCAGGAGCCTGTAGCCTTCAGCCCGGGCATTCCTGGCGAGGCACCTGTACCTATACAGACTGATGTTATGGTTGAAGAGACAAAAGAGGCATTAAACAGAGCTAAAGATTACTTGGAGAAGCTAGCTGCACCATTACGCAAAAGGGGGATACAAGTAAAGACTGTGGCGATACCTGGCAGAGCGGGCGAGGCTATATTGGACTATGCCAATACGAACAGTATAAACCTGATTACAATAGCCACACATGGTCGTGGCGGCTTGCGGCGGGCAGTATTTGGCAGTGTTGCCGATCATGTGCTCAGGGAATCGGGGCTGCCAGTCTTGGTTATCAGACCGCAGGACGAAAAAGGGTGACCTATCGGCCTAGAGGCACATGATAGAAGCGCAAGTTGCGATTATGCAGCCGGGCTCCTGATGACCATCCAGGATATATGATATTCTTGGTCAAGCCTGGTATTGACCCAATCTCAGCAAACCTCGACAGCGTTGCTGCTGGCCTTAGTACTACCCGTGGTGAGACCAGGGGCGGCCTGACCCGGCTACTTTGGAAGAAGTGACGAAACTTAGCCAGAAACTCGGCTTAGCGGTTCGGGAGCACAAGCTCCCTTAAAACCGACAGTATTGAATTAAAAAGAACAAATATGCTACATTCAATGTTAGGATTATGGCTAATTCCGCAGCACTAGCGCCGACTACAATTGAACCGATTGGGCGTGCGTTACCCCATGCTAGCCTTCCCTAACCTCAAGGACTTTGTTCTTGCTCCTGAAGCCACTGAGAATCCTGACTCGGCTTTGGGGAACGCCGAAATGCTCTGCCAGTAATTTAATGACTGCTTGGTTGGCCTTGCCTTCCTTGGACGGCTCCTTAACCTTGACTATAAAGCTATTGCCTTCCCGGCTAATTTCTTCGGTTCTGGAATTGGGCTTTACCTTAACCTGGATTTTCATTCACTATCTCTCCCCATATCCCATGGTTATGAAATTCTATCAATTTAACAGGTGTTATCTCATTGCTCAGGGGCTTTTCGCTATGAGCAAATACCCTGATGTAGTTGCTGGTCAGCCCTGAATATATGCCGTTGCCGGGACTGGTCTCTTGTTCCCATAAAACCGGCATAATTTGTCCCAAGAATTGCTCACAGAAGCGGCGCCGGCAGCTTCGAGATAGCTCTAGCATCCGCTGGTTGCGCTCTTGTTTAACTTTGTCTTTTATCTGCTTGGGCATCCTGGCGGCCGCTGTCTCAGGACGGGGTGAGAAGGGAAAGACATGGATGTTGGCAAAGCCGGCTTGCTGGCAAAAGGAGTAGCTCTGTTCAAACTCGGCATCGCTTTCCCCGGGGAAACCAACCATGATATCTGTGGTGATGGCTACCTCTGGTATCTGCTCTTTAATCAAATTTACCGTTCTCTGATATTGGTCCAGAGGGTAGTTCCTCCTCATCCTTTGCAGCACGGTCTCGCTGCCACTTTGTAGTGCTAAGTGGAAATGCCGACAAAGCCTTTCATCCTGCCACAAGCCCAGAAATTCAGAGGATATTTCTGAAGGCTGTAAAGACGAGAGACGTAATCTCTCGATACCTGTGTCGTCGAGAATAAGCTGAACCAAATTTCTGAGGTCAACACTACCATCTCTATAGGAGCCAACTTTCGTCCCGGTGAGAACAACTTCCTTGTAGCCTTGGGCCACTTTTTGCTTAACTTTGTCAATTATCTGAGAAGCGGGCAAGGAAGATTCACGAGGTCTGACTTTGGGCACAATACAATATGTACAAGGGCCGTGGCAGCCATCTTGAATCTTTATCAGGCTGCGAGTTCTCACGGTGGCAGCAATCGACGAGATTGCTTCGCTTCGCTCGCAATGACGTAAAGGTGTCCTCTCAAGGATGAAAGAGAGTGTCGGCATTGGCAACTCCTGCACAATCTCAAGCAGGTGCTCCTTCTCTGTGTTATCAACTACAAGGTCAGCAAGCTGAGCTAGCTCTTGATGACTTCTTTGGGCATAGCAGCCAGTGGCGATAATCAGGGCTCGGGGATTTCTGCGCCTGGCCAGCCTGAGCCAGTGGCGTGACTTGCGGTCGGCGATATGGGTGACTGTGCAAGTATTGGCAATATAAATATCGGCCACATCATTCGGGGATACGATTTGAAATCCCGACTGGCTAAATTGGCCAATTAAGGATTCCGTTTCCGCTTGATTGAGCTTGCACCCCAATGTATAGAAAGCTACCCTCATTGAAGTGGATTATATTAATGACCTAGCCGAATGGTGACTTGAGTCAAATTCTACAACTAGTCTTGGTATGTTGCAACATATTTTCTATTGGAATAAATGGCCTTGTTTGGTTTCTACCCAACAAAATAGGGTTTTGTGACTCCCTACCCCATAGATAGTATGTCTTGGACATCGCACAAAGAACTATTTACTATTTCTCAGGTAGTGGTATAATAGCCTCCATAAAAACAATCCTAGCAAGAAGTGATACTTTAAGGCCAGCATAAGGTCGCTGGCCAAGTGTGTATTAGCCAGTGAAGATATATATGGCAGAAGAGGCACAAGAAGACGGATTGTTACTGAGGCACCTCAAGGTGCAAAGAAAAGAGGGCCATTAGTGAGCGAAAGACGGCACATCGTCCAAATAAGTACGTTCCGAATGCCGGGAGTTGCCATTCTGGTGACGGTACTTCTTATCCTGGCGATGACGGGCTTAGCGAAAGCAGATACATACCCTGTGAATACACCGGCATCTTCAGGCGGAAAGGAACCCGCCCTGATCCTCTATGGTGCTGAGTACTACAGCCTGGGGAGCCCACCGCACCTATTTAACGGAGAATGGGGAGATACGCCTCAGTTTGATGACACAGCCGCAGGTGGTAATCCGATTGCACAAATACTGATAAGTTGTCCCGCTCCGGGCACACCGAGTCTGGTCAGCCCCAACAGCGGTCAAACTGATGTATCTACCACTCCAACTTTAGACTGGAGTGCTGTTTCCGGTGCCACATCATACGATGTTGAAGTGTGCAGTGATAGTGGCTGTTCCTCTGTGGTTGGGTCCGCCAGTGTGTATAGTAGCCAGTGGACGGTGTCACCTGCTCTGGATCAAGGGGTGCAATACTACTGGCATGTCAGCGCTAGCAATTCTTGTGGCTCTAGCTCATGGAGCAGCAAGTGGACGTTCACTACTGCCTGTGTGACTCCCGGTACACCGAGCCTGGTCGTCCCCTACGATGGTCAAACTGGTCTAAATACCACTCCAATCTTATACTGGAGCGATGTTTCCGGTGCCACGTCATACTATGTTGAAGTGTGCAGGGACAGTGACTGTTCCTCTGTAGTTGGGTCCGCCAGTGTGAACAGTAGTAAGTGGATGGTGTCGCCTGCCCTGTATCAAGGGAGACAATACTACTGGCGCGTCAAGGCTGACAGTTCTTGTGGCTCTGGCTCATGGAGCAGCGTGTGGAGTTTCACTACTAGCTGTGCGACTCCCGGTACACCGAGCCCGGTCGTCCCCTACAATGGTCAAACTGGTGTATCTACCAGTCCAACTTTAGACTGGAGTGCTGTTTCCGGTGCCACATCATACGATGTTGAAGTGTGCAGTGATAGTGGCTCTTCGTCTGTGGTTGGATCCACTGGTGTGTACAGTAGTCAGTGGACGGTGTCGCCTGCCCTGGATCAGGGGACACGATACTACTGGCGCGTCAAGGCTAACAATTCCTGTGGCTCTGGCTCATGGAGTAGCGTGTGGAGCTTCACCACCCAAACGCAGGGCAACAACCCACCGAACACACTCGATGGTGTCTGGGGCAGTTCCTCCTCTGATGTCTTTGCCGTGGGATATAGCGGCACTATCCTGCACTACAACGGCAGCGCCTGGAGCACCATGACCAGCCGCACCAGCTATCCCCTCGATGGTGTCTGGGGCAGTTCCTCCTCCGATGTCTTTGCGGTGGGAGAGGCTGGGACTATCCTGCACTATAATGGCAGCGTCTGGAGTGTCATGACCAGCCGCACCACCAATGATCTCGATGGTGTCTGGGGCAGTTCCTCCTCCGATGTCTTTGCGGTGGGAGGGGCTGGGACTATCCTGCACTACAATGGCAGCGTCTGGAGTGTCATGACCAGCCGCACCACCAATGATCTCGATGGTGTCTGGGGTAGTTCCTCCTCCGCTGTCTTTGCCGTGGGAGAGGATGGCACTATCCTGCACTACAACGGCAGTGCGTGGAGCGCCATGACCAGCGGCACCGACAATGTACTCTGGGATGTCTGGGGCAGTTCCTCCTCCGATGTCTTTGCTGTGGGAGGTAATGGCACTATCCTGCACTACGGCGGTGACTGGAGCGAAATGACCAGCGGCACCGCCAATGTCCTCTGGGGTGTCTGGGGCAGTTCCTCCTCCGATGTCTTTGCGGTGGGAGGGGCTGGCACCATCCTGCGCTACGACGGCAGCGCCTGGAAAGCCGTGATCAGCGGCACCAGCTATTCCCTCTATGCTGTCTGGGCCAGTCCGCTCACCGATGTCTTTGCCGTGGGAGGGGCTGGCACCATCTGGCGCAATTATGAGGCTACCACCACAACGGTTGCCTCCTTGGCTAACCCCTCGGTCTATGGCCAGTCAGTGACCTTCACTGCCACAGTAAACCCAACGGCGTGTTGGGCAAACACACCTATTGGCACGGTGCAGTTTCAGATCGATGGTTCAGACTTTGGTTCAGCCGTTGCCCTGGTTGATGGCATTGCTACCAGCAGTGCCACTGCCACACTGAGTATTGGCAGCCATACCGTTACAGCAGTTTATAGCGGGAACATCAACTTGGCTGCCAGCACCGGCACCCTTTCTGGCGGGCAGGAGGTAAATCAAGCTACAACAACAACGGTTGCCTCCTTGGCTAATCCCTCGGTCTATGGCCAGTCAGTGACCTTCAATGCCACGGTGAGCGCAGCAGCGCCGGAAGCAGGCACACCTACTGGCACGGTGCAGTTCCAGATCGATGGTTCAGACTTTGGTTCAGCCGTTGCCCTGGTTGACGGCATTGCTACCAGCAATGCCACTGCCACGTTGAGTATTGGCAGCCATACCGTTACAGCAGTTTATAGCGGGAACATCAACTTTGCTGCCAGCACCGGCACCCTTTCTGGCGGGCAGGTGGTAAATCAGGCTACAATAACAACGGTTGTCTCTTCGGCTAATCCGTCGGTCTACGGCCAGTCAGTGAACTTCAGTGCCACAGTGAGCCCAACAACAACGTCGGGGGCGGGCACACCTACGGGCATGGTGATTTTCAAAGAAGGGAGTACCGCCCTGGGCAGTAGTAGGCTAAGCAACGGCACGGCAACTTATAGCACCTCGACGCTCCCCGTGGGTAGTCATTCCATTATCGCTGTCTATGGTGGGGACACCAACTTCGCTGGCAGCATATCCTCAGCTCTTACTCAAACGGTCGACGCCGCACCAGTGAACTGGGGCCTAATTGGCGGAATCACAGGCGGGGCTGCAGTCGTAATAGCAGCGCTGGTTTATTTCCTGGTTATCAAGAGAAGAACCCGTCGAGCGGAGCACATAGCCTAAAAACCAGGGGTGGGGAATCCCCAGCTTGGCGCTGTTCACTATCGCGAGATGGTGTATCAAAGCAAGAATCACAGGGACATCATGAATCATTTGGCGATTGTCACCAAGCCGTCTTATCGCCTACCGAACCCTATCAGCTTACTGTACATTCTAGCGAAATATTACTCGCCTCGGAGTCACTGACGGCCCCACGTGAAGTTCCGATATTCTCTTGAGAATAATCGGATACGGGCCTTTTAAAGCTGTTTGTCTGGCAGGACTTCAGGCCGTCACACCCTTACTTTGAAGCTAAAGGGTATAGGTGCAACGTTGCTCACGCTATTTTCATTGCCAGCCTGAGCGGTCAAATTGCCATGCCTAGGATTTGCTTACCCCCCCTCTCATAGGATATAGTTAGCGATTCTGACCATGGGTATTAAGCCAAGGTATGAAATTGAATAAACTGGCTCGATGGAAAATCCTGCCTCCAGTGCCAAACGAATACTTAAATGCTTCTAGCCTGTCTCCTCTACTTGCCCAACTTCTCTACAATCGTGGAGTTAATCCAGAAGGCATCACTCCTTTTTTGTCGGCTGACCATAGGCTAGAAGGTAATCCCTTCCTCCTTCCTGATATATCACAGGCTGTCAACAGAATCTATAAGGCTGTGCTTAACCGAGAAAAGATTGCCGTCTATGGCGATTTTGATGTTGATGGCGTCACAGCCATAGTTATTCTTGTCGAGGGACTGTCAAGGCTTGGTGCTGAAGTCATTCCCTATATTCCTGACCGCATCAACGAAGGCCACGGATTAAAAATTCCAGCTCTGGAGAAGCTTCAGGCGCAGGGAGTTAATTTGGTCATTACCGTTGATTGTGGCGTCACTGACATTAAAGAGGTAAAAAAGGCTCAAGACATGGGGATGGATATGATTATCACCGACCATCACATGCCATTAAAAAGCCTGCCTCGGGCCGTAGCCGTGATTGACCCGAAGCGAAAGGATTCGGTGTATCCCTTTTTGGATTTGGCCGGAGCGGGTGTTGCCTTCAAGTTTCTGCAAGCGCTATTTCATAAAGATAGCCGAGAGAAATGGCTGACTGGATTACTGGACTTAGTAGTTTTGGCTACCGTTGCCGATTTAGTTTCCCTCCTTGGTGAGAATCGTTACCTGGTCCAGGAAGGGCTGAAGGAGCTTAATAATACCTCCCGCGTGGGAATTCAAGAGATGGTTAAATTGGCTGGACTGAAGCCAGGTGAACTTGGTGCGGAAGATATTTCTTGGGTACTGGGGCCTCGCCTCAATTCTGCTGGCAGGATGAACAATGCCTCTACCAGCTATCAACTGCTCACCACTCAGTCACCAGGAGAAGCTCGCCTTCTAGCTGTGGAGCTAGAGGGAAGGAATGCCGAGCGGCAAAAATTAACAAATGATGTATTAAGCCGGGCGAGGGAGAAACTGGCCACTAAACTACACTTGCCAGTGCTTATAGAAGCTGACGAAAGCTACTCCATCGGTGTTATCGGGCTTGTTGCCAGCAAGTTAGCAGATGAATTCTACAAGCCTGCTATCATCATCAACCTGGGCCCAGAGTTCTGTCAAGGTAGCTGTCGCAGCATAGCTGAGTTCGATATCGTGTCTGCTTTGGCAGAATGCCAGGACCTGCTTACCGCCTTTGGTGGCCATCCCTTAGCTGCTGGCTTTACTGTAGCATGCCAGAATTTAGCTCAACTAGAGCAAAGACTTGTGAGCTTGGCTACGGACCAATTAGGTCATCTGGAACTTCGCCCGGAACTAGTGATTGACACCGAGCTTCCTTTATCTGTTCTGGCTGGAGACACCTTTAACCTTATCCAAAAATTGAGCCCTTTCGGTCGGGGCAACCCGCAGCCGACCTTTCTTACCCGGCAGGTCGAGGTGGTCGAGTGTCGTAACTTTGGCAACCGGGGCGAGTGGCTGCGACTAAAACTCAAACAGGGAAATGTAACCTGGCAGGCTGTAGATTTTGAATCGCAGAAAAAACGGGAGAAAATTCCGTCTCACATAGATATCGTGTATAACCTGGGAAAGAGCCGTTGGAATGGAGAGGAGGTGCTAAGCCTTAATCTCCTCGATTTTGCTCCGGCCCAGCTTCGGTAGCAGACTCGGCTACCAGAGCCTGTTTTTGAGATCGGCGCAGCCTGATAATAAGCCAGGGCAAAAATATCGCCAATATGGCCAAGTCAATAAATTGGGCTTGACGAAGACCCCAGAGCCATGGTTCCTCAGCACGGAGAAACCTCAAGCTAAAATCACCGATGGCAAAAACGCAAAGGAAAAAGAAAAAAAGACTGCCTTCGGGTTTAAATTTTCCCCGAAGTCGCCACACTATAGCAAAAACTATCAGATTCCATAACAAATGATAAATTTGAGTGGGGTATAGTGGCACATTCCAATATTGGGGAGATATAGTATCCCGTGGAGTATAGATTATCGCCAATGGGAAAAAATGAAACGGACTGGGTTGGCCGTAGCAGCAGCCGTTTAGCGTGCAACCAATCCTGCCTATGGCCAGGGCTAAAGGCGCTCCCACAGCCACGGCGTCACCCATAGTAAGTAGGGTGGAGAAGCGCATTTTCGTCACCCCCATATAGATCAACGCTGTCACAATGATGCCAACAATCATCCCACTTTGAGCAAGGCCCTGAAAGCCAATAATCGCTCGGGGGTTCGCTACGAAATACTGCCAATCCCAGATTACATATCCTAGCCGGCCTCCGATAAGGCCGCCAAGAATACAGCAGAAGAAGATGCTGTAAATATCACGCTCGATGCCTAGTCTTTTTGCTTCTCTGAGCATAATGACTAGCAGCGACGCAACCCCTATAGCTACCATAATCCCATACCATCGTATTGGTAAGGAGCCAATGGTGAAAGCAACGGGGTTTACGTTGATAGTGAGCATTTATCCTCTCCTTTCTGTTTAAGAGAAAATAGCATTAACAAAGACCTCAACATCGAAGGGAGCCATGTCCTGTAATTTCTCACCAGTACCAATATAGGAGATGGGTATGTTTAACTGGTCACAGATGGCAAATACTATTCCGCCTTTGGCTGTGCCATCCAGCTTGGCCAGGAAAATATCGGTGACGTCCACAGCTTCAGTGAAATGTTTGGCTTGAGCTAGTCCATTTTGCCCTGTGGTAGCGTCCATTACCAGCAAAACTTGATGTGGGGCTGAAGAATCGTGCTTAGCTACCACCCTCTTTATCTTTTTGAGTTCTTCCATGAGATTAAACTTGGTATGGAGGCGACCGGCAGTATCGATAATCACTGCTTGAGCATGGCGGCTATAGCCGGCCTGGACGGCATCATAAGCCACTGCACCAGGGTCGCCACCTTGTTGATGAGCGATGACTTCGGCACCTACTTTCTCTCCCCAGTGTTTAAGCTGCTCAATAGCTGCTGCCCGGAAGGTATCTGCTGCCGCCAGGATAACTCGCTTTCCCTGCGAAGTGAAATCATAAGCCAGCTTGGCAATGCTCGTCGTCTTACCCGAGCCATTCACACCGACCACAAGGATAATCTGAGGAGATTCTTCACTGCGCTCAGAATGACAGGAAGCGAGGGGTCTTGATGAAGAGACGCTTAATAAACTTATCATCTCCTGTTTCAAAGCTTCCTGTATCTGAGATACTTCTGAAAGCCTGTCTGTTTTCACCCGCTGTTTCACTTTGCTCAGGAGTTTGCTCGTAGTCTCGACGCCAACATCAGCCGAGACAAGCAACTCTTCCAATTCCTCCCAGACCTCATCCCCGAAAGAGCCCCGTTTAAAAATATTAGCTATCTTGCCGAACCAGGTTTCCTTGCCTCTTTTCACTCCCAGTTCAGTTTTTTTTAACAAATCGAACAAAATGCCTCCGTAATCAAGGGTACCCGTATATAGTAACACAAGTATAGGCAATTTTTTAGCTGGCGATTTCTCGCCTCTTACAGTTCAATTCCGAATATCGGAGCCAGCATGAGGAAGAGACCAAAACACATCATCAGAATAGCGGTAATCTTAGGGACCAAGCTCTCATATCTGGTTCTGCTGATAGCATTACTTATGCCTCCCATGATTAAACCAAGAGGAATTAGGCCAACGGTAGTGCCTAGGCCGAAAACAAAAATTGTGGCTGTGCCACGCCGTACATCACCGAGCGATGCCGCCCATAGCAGCATAGCAAATTCCAATGGGCAGGGTGGCAACCCACGCACTATACCAAAACCCAGGATGGAGTACCAGTGCAGTAGCTTCGAGTTAGCAGGGGCTACAGCTTCGCCGTGATGATGACCCACATGAGTCAATTCCTTGCCCCTCAGCATAAAAAAGCCGAATATAATGGTAATCGCCCCAGCCGTAATTTCCAGAGGAGTTCTGACAATATCGAGCCATCTCACGCCGACATAGGAAAGGACAAACCCCATGGCAGTATCCGCCAGAGCCATCCCTAGGCCATACAATACTACCAGGCCAATAGCTTGAGATAATTTCTTAGCAGCCCAGAAAACGAATAAGGAAACGATTGCCTTATCTTCACAGGGCTCGAGGGTATGTGCTAGGCCCACTACGAAGGCGGCTGCTAGGCTTAAGTTGGCTAAATCCATTTCTTGAGAATTGACATGTCTAGTCTATTTTGGTTCCAACACCAGCATCACACTGTCCAAAATTGACATGTTTCAGCAACCTCTACTTATGGCAACGAGAGCAAAGTCCGGAGAATTCAGAAAGATGATGTTCGGTATGAAAGCCAAAATTCTGGGCAAACCCGTTTTCCTCATGGCATAAGCCTTTATCGGCAAATTCTTGAATGGCTCCACAATCTTGACAGACCATAAAGCGGTGGCAGCCTTCTGAAGCATCTAAGCTACACTTCACAAATCCACCGCTGGATAGCATTTTGTGAGCTAGATTAAGGTTGCAAAGCAAATCGAGTATGCGATAGATGGTAACGTGGTTTAGATATTTGCCTCTGGTTCTCAAAATCCTCTGTATGTCGTAAGGGGAAAGCGGTTTTTCAATTTCTTCGAGCACCTCGAGCACCAGCTTCCGTGTCTTGGTCGCTTTATATCCCTGAGCTTGCAAAATTCGAATTGAGTCTCGAACCACGGCAATATGATAGCAGCAAAAAAGGCTAAATGCAATGATGTTGCAATTAAGTTTGGAGATAATCGCCCCGCATGCTGGTCATTTCCTTTAAGCTATGAGTTCTTCGAGCAATATTATTGCCGCCTCCTTATCCAGGGGCTGATTATTATTGCCGCACTTGGGCGATTGCACGCAGGAAGGACAGCCGTCAGCACAGGGACATTCTTCCACAGCTTTCAAAGTGGCCTGCCAGAGCTCGGTTATCATCTCAAATCCCTTTTCGGCAATGCCAATGCCTCCGGGATGGGCATCGTAAATAAAAATCTGCGCCCTGCCGGTGTCGGGGTGAAAAGGAGTGGAAACGCCGCCAATGTCATTGCGGTCGCAAAGGGCAAATAAGGGAAGTATGCCAATGGCAGCATGTTCGCAGGCATGTAAACCGCCGTGGAAATCAAGCCCGGCATCGGCTATTCTATCAATCGCCTTCTGAGGTAAATCAAACCACAGGGCCCTGGTGGGAAAGTTTTGCGCTGGCAAATTAAGAGGTTCCTCTCCAGTGACCTCTTCTGTGAACTGTTTTTTCCTCTTAAAGCCCACTACCGTGATAGTAACATCAACATCTCCGAAGTAAACCTTCACACCATGGCAATCTTTTTCCTTGAGCAGCTTTGTGACCCGGGTGTCGTGTATTTCCATAGTCTGGGTATAGTAATTTACAGGCCTTGGTTCTGCCCAGGCAATACGCCGGGCTAAATCGAGTTCCGTGATGAGATAAGACTCACCCTGGTGGAGGTAAATAGCGCCGGGGTGTACCTGGAAAAAAGCAACGCTGGCTTCTACTGTCTCTAATAAGCAACCATCCCGACCATTAATGATGGCATAATTTTGCCCAGATGTCGCCCTGATATTTACATCCTGAGCGGGATAGGAGATGGAAGGAGCAGGATGCCATTTTTCTTGGCGTTTTCTTAACCTCCCTTCTTGTTCCAGCTCAGCCAGCATGGTGCCAGTGTCGGCTGCGAAGAATTTCTCGTCTTCATCCTCTAATGGTTTTTCCCAGGCAGCGCAGAGGAGGTGAGGCTTCAAGATATAAGGATTGTCAGGATTGATTATGGCGTTGTCAAAGTTCTTGCTGAAAAAGAAATCGGGATTACGCATTAAGTACTGGTCAAGCGGATTCTCTTGGGCAATAAGAAAACTCAAGGAGCTATGGGTGCTTCGTCCGCTACGCCCGGCTTGCTGCCAGGCGCTGGCGATGCTTCCTGGATATCCGGTGAGCACGGTGGCATCCAAATCGCCGATATTTATTCCCAGCTCCAGAGCTGTTGTGGCGACCAAGCCGAAAAGCTCACCCTCGAAGAATTGATGCTCGATTCGGCGTCTGTCTTCGGGAAGATACCCTGCCCGGTAAGGGCTGATTTTATCCTTCAAAGAAGGAGGTAATTGTTCCTGGGTATAAATATAAATGAGTTCGGTAAGCTTACGAGTGCTGGCAAATGTCAGACTGCGAATCTCCTTCTGGACAAGCTGTCCGAGAAGAAAAGCTGCCTCGCTGTTGGCACTGCGTCGGCTGGTCTTAGCCTCATCAATGATAGGTGGATTCCAAAAGGTGAAGTATTTCTCGCCATGCGGCGAGCCATCCTCAATGATAGCCTCAAAAGGCAATCCAACGATATTTTGAGCATGCTCTTGAGGATTGGCGATAGTGGCTGAGCAGCAAATAAATTGCGGATTGGAGCCATAAAAAGCGCAAAGCCGCCGCAATCTCCGCAAGACATTGGCTACGTGAGAGCCAAAAACACCTCGATAAATATGAGTTTCATCTATTACAACATATTTGAGATTGCGAAACAATCTAGGCCACGATTGATGGTTAGGCAAAATGCCCAAATGGAGCATATCAGGGTTGGTGAGCACTATTCTCGCCTGTTTTCTTATGTTTGCTCTGTCATCCTGCGGTGTATCACCATCGAAAGTGGCCATAGCTCCGGGGGAGATTACTTCACCCCGACTTTTTGGGGCTCGCAATGACAGGGAGTGAACGATTTGTTCCAGGCTACGTAGTTGGTCCTGAGCCAGGGCTTTCGTGGGGAAGATATAAAGAGCGCGGCTGTCTTTATCGTGCAAAAGCGCATCGAGTGTGGCCAATTGATAGCACAGGCTCTTGCCACTGGCACTGGCTGTGGCTATTATCACATTTTTGCCGGCTGAGATGGCATTCAAGGCTTCTGCCTGGTGGCTATAGAGAGCTGATATACCCAAGGATTCCAGACATGCTTGCAGGTTGGGGTGGAGGGGTTTATCCAGTTTGCCAAAAATAGCGCCTTGATGTGGGATGCGTTCAATATGGACAATCTGTTGGCGATAATCAGTTAGGCTGACAAGATGGTGGAGAAAAGCAGCGGCATCCATCAGAGGAAGGTTTCTATTTCTGAACTCAATAACTCTACATCGGGGTAGTTCTGGACAACGAACTTTATGACGTTGGCTAGGGTTTCATCGGCATGTCTTCTGTGGTTGCTCACACAGGCTACGCCTAAAGTGGCTAATTGCCATAAATCCTGGTTATCTACCTCGGCTACGGAAACATTGAACTTATTTTGTAGCCGTGTAATGATGGACTTAATTACCTGCCTCTTACCTTTAAGGGAATGGTTCTCAGGGAGGCGAAGCTCAATTTGGCACACACTGACGTGCATTATTCCTCCTTATTGCTCTCCCTTTGGGGGAGAGTTTGGACGGGAGTTATAGTCCCTTTTTAATAATATAAGCGACGAGGTCAGCTAGACGACAACTATAGCCCCATTCATTGTCATACCAGGCTAACACCTTTATCAGGTTGCCATCAATGACCATAGTGCTCAGGGCATCGAAGATAGCACTAGCGGGATTGCCCTTAAAATCTGAGCTCACCAGTGGCTCGTCACAGTATTCCAGAATTTCCTTAAGCTCTCCGTCGGCGGCCTTTCGAAAGGCACCGTTAATCTCTTCAACACTAGCCTTCTTCTTCAAATCGGCGACAAAGTCCACAACGGATACTACCGGGGTGGGCACTCTGAGGGCGATACCATGTAACTTCCCCTGAAGTTCTGGAATGACGATGCCCATGACCTTAGCAGCACCGGTAGTAGTCGGGATGATGTTGGTACCGGCAGACCTGGCTCGGCGCAGGTCGCGGTGAAACACATCCAGTATCTTTTGGTCGTTGGTATAAGCGTGGACGGTAGTCATTAACCCGTGAACAATGCCAAAGTTTTGGTGAAGGACTTTAACTACCGGGGCAATGCAGTTGGAGGTGCAGGAGCCGTTGGATATAATGCGGTGCTTAGCCGGGTCATATTGCCCCTCGTTGACGCCGAGGACAATAGATATATCCTCTTCTTCAGCCGGCGCTGAAATAATTACTTTCTTAGCACCGCCTTGAAGATGAGCGGCAGCCTTGCTGGCCTTGGTGAACAGCCCCGTGGATTCAATCACAATGTCTATTCCATAATCTTTCCAAGGGATTTTCGCCGGCTCACGCTCAGCTAAGACCTTTATTTTCTTGCCATCAACTACAATGCCATCGTCTTTAGCCTCCACCTTACCGGGATAGATGCCATAATTGCTATCATATTTGAAAAGATGGGCATTGGTCTTAGCATCGGTGAGGTCATTCACCGCTACCACCTCTGCCTTACCGCCACAGCGCTGGAGAATTGCCTTCAGAGCTAGCCTGCCAATACGCCCGAAGCCGTTGATTCCTACTTTCGTTGCCATTTTTTTACCTCCTTGTTTATTTAGTTTCCACCCTTGCCTTATTCCTCTCCCTTCAAGGGAGAGGATAGCAAAGGCTAGTCTTTAGCTATATACATAGAAGCACCATCCATAGCAACATTGCTCACCCTACCTTCCACTGCCAAGAGCTTAAGATGAGCAAGAGTCTCGGTAATAGCCATTCGCTTGTCCCAAACTTGTAAATCTCGAAAGGGGGTGCCTCCCTGGTCGGGCATCCAGGGGATTTTCTGAGCTATCTCATAGGCTGTCTTCAAGCCGTCGCGCAGAGCCTGCATGATGGCTCTCTTCCTTTGCTCATGGTGCTGGAGTATTTTTTCTATTCTCAGCCCTAAGGCATTGAACAGCGGCCCGTGTCCCGGGAAGATAAAGTTAGCCTTAAGGCTCTCTAGTTTCTTAAGGGAAGAAATATAGTCGCCCAGGGGATTATCGCCGGAGAGGGGATTGTAGCCAACGTGGGGAGTGGTCTCATACAAAACATGGTCACCGGTGAGAATAAACTTTTTTTCTTTTTCATAGAGACAGATATGACCTGGCGAGTGCCCTGGCGTCCATAACACCTTCAATTCGAAGGAGTCATTAGAAATTATGTCGCCATCCTCTAGCATAACTTCAGGCGCATCAGGGGTGACATATTTGTTCATCCACAAAGAAGCTTCTTTTAACTCAGGTAATTCGTTCTGAGGAACGCCATTCTGCCGAAGCAATTCTTCAGTCTTTTGAAGCAGGTCAGAAAAGTCCTTGTATCTGGGAGAGATAAAACCCGCATCAATTCTGTGAATAGCTACCTGGGCCCCGCAAACTTGTTTTATCTTGCTTGCTAACCCATAATGGTCGGGATGTATATGGGTGATGACCACTTTTTTAACGTCTCGAAGTTTGAGGTTTGACAGTCTCATCCCTTCCTGGAGAGCCCA
>JBEKTM010000018.1:0-20210 GCA_049516035.1 Dehalococcoidia bacterium | reverse complement strand
AGAGGATCGATAAGGAATGATAAGGTGTTACCTGGGTCGCTCTAAATCGGCACGCTGAAGGAGCTTCATCTTTTCTTTAACCTCTCTGATAGTCTCTTTAGCTATGGCTTCAGCTCGATTAGCTCCATCGGCAAGAACCTGATTGACATAGCCAGGCTTGGAGGCTAAACCAGCCCGCCTTTCCCGGAAGGGCTTCAGATTCGAATTGATGCTCTCAGCCAGTACCTTTTTGCAGTCCACACAGCCGATGTGAGCGCCACGGCACTCTGAAGCAATGAGCGGTACTTCCGCGCCGGGTCTGTAACGGCTGCCATAACTCGCTTCGAGATTTCCTGGGGGGAAGCAGATATTTCAATATGGTTATTATAGCTTTTGCTCATCTTCTGCACCCCATCCAGGCCCAAAACCGAAGGAAAGTTAGTAAGCTTCGCCTGTGGCTCAGGAAATACAACCCCGAAAAGGGAGTTAAAGCGACGCACTATCTCCCGAGCCAATTCCAGATGAGGAAGCTGGTCCTCGCCCACAGGAACAACTTCACCCTTATAGAGGGCAATATCGGCAGTCATAAGAACAGGATAACCCACCAGCCCATAATTGACGTTATCCGGCTGCATCTTAACCTTCTCCTTAAACGTCGGAACGCGTAACCATTTCGTAAATATCTTCCCGAAGGGATTCTGTGCTTTCCAGAGTTGTGAGAGCATGAATATCCACCACGCAGTAGACGCAGTCATATTCATCCTGAATGGCAACGTAATTCTGAACTGCTCCCAGATAGTTACCAATATGTTGTCGGCCTGTGGGGCGTGCGCCAGAGAAAACGCGTTTTTTCATTTTTCTGCGCCCAAGTTTAGCATATAGAAGAAACAGGTAACAAGGCTATAAAGAGATACTTAGTAGCCCACGTTGGAAGCATGATGGCGGAGAAATTCAGCCTTTGATGAATTCTCTAATATAGGAATTAACCAGTCCCGGCTTTTCATGAATGACCCAGTGCGAGCCATCAGGAATGCGCTTGATGATCAGATTTGGTACGTACTTTTCCAGACCTTCCAGATTTCCTGTAAGCAGCCATTTGTCTTTCTCCCCCCAGATGACCAGCGTGGGCACCGCGACTGCGAACAATGAAGGGTCTGCGGATAAGCTATCGTCGCTTTCACCTGTAAAAGAACCGAGATGGGCGGCTCGATAATAATTTAAACCGCCGGTCAGCGCTCCAGGCTGCGACCAGGCTTCAATATATGCTTTCCTGTCTTCTTCTGTGAAATAGCCCTGTTTTAGCCCATCCTCCAGCAGGTTGCTAGCAGGCAAAGCATAGTTGTTTCTGGACAGTATCTCTTCAGCCTTGGGGGTACGATATACCAGAATATACTGACTGGCTTTCCGTTGCGCCGGATTATCACGGAGCTCGCGCATAAAGGTAATAGGATGTACGGCATTTATTATTATGAGCTTCTCCAGATATTCAGGATGACGTATGGCGAACGGCCAAGCCACCCCACCACCCCAGTCATGAGCCACGAGGATGAACTTCTTATACCCAAGGTGCTCGGCAAGAGCACGTACGTCTTCAATCAGATATTTCATCCGATATTGCTCGACTTCGACAGGTTTCGATGATAAGTTGTAGCCACGCATGTCCGGAGCTACAGCCTGGTAATCTCGTCCGAATTCAGCAAGCTGATTCTTCCACTCGTACCAGAACTCAGGAAAACCGTGGAGGAACATCATCAATTTCCCCTTGCCCGCCGTTACATAGTGGAGGCGTATGTTATTGACATCAGCATATTTATGTTCGAACATATTTTTTCTTAGCGGCATGATATTCTCCCTAATCCTGCATCATACTCAAATCAATATCACAGTGAATGTGTTCTGATATTTCCCTTGCCAGTACCCCTGAATAAAGATAGAACTTCTTCGCAGGAAGTCCTATCTATTAACAGAATTGGTAGCGCATACCGGATTTGCTATTGAGCCTCCAACAACTGATTTTAGCATAGAACCACTGAAAACAGGTTTTCCCCCAAAACCCGATTTTGTTCGTAAAATCGCAACAACTGAAAATCCGTGTAATCCAGTCTCTTGACAAATTCTTGACAATTTTACAGCTACGATTTATGGCTAATCAAAAATCAAGAAAAGTGAGGGATTGGGAAAGAGGGCATAAGCCGGGGCGAAACACAGAGGCGCCGGACAAAACACACCCCGGCGCCCTCTTTTTTCTTTACTCCATCTTTGCTTTACAGTGAGAGATTAATTATCAAGAACTTGCCAGGGAGTTGACACCGGGGGCTAGAAGTATTAACTTGAAGTTGTGAAGGTTGGTATAGTCATAGGCATAGTAATAGCGGTCCTCGCCCTCGTTGTTTGCCTTGTCCCCCTAAAGGAGGTGGCTTACGCCGTTACAGTTGATTATGAAGATACAGAGACATACTATGTCACGGAAAATTATACTGAAGATGTACCCTTAACCTTTGAGGCTAATGACTACGTCAGAGAGGATAGCATTGAGCAACACAACCGAATAGTCATAGGTGGTGTTGTAATTCAAGATGAAGTAGTGGAAGTGCCAATCGAAGTAGCTTGTGTTAAAGTAAAAAACACAGATGACATTGCCGGGAACTTCACTATTTCCTTTTCGGGATTTGACCCCATGCTTGGGGAACCTTCACTAACAACAACCTTGAGTTTGGATATTGGTGAGCAAAAGATTGCTGAATGTCCAGCCGAGTCTATCAGCACTTGGAGTTACCAAGTTAATCCGAGCACAAAACAAGTAGAATTGCAAAGGCAAGTAGAGAAGCAAAGAACAGTCACAAAGCAGCGCCAGGAAACACGATATAAGAAAGTAACCGTCCTGGATTACCTTTTACATTATTGAAACCAAGGTTGTCTGTCATTGCCCGCCCCGACAAACTTAAGGCAGGTTATTCGGGGGGGACTACCAAAGAGTCGCCAAAGAGCTTCAATGCCCTTCCTTGAGCCTCTCAGGCCTATGTCAGCTTATTGTCCTGGCTTTAGTGTTTGCGGGTGCTTGTTCCATTCTAGTTCAGATTCCTTGTCGGTAACAATAGAATCTGGTCCCAGTATGCTTTTGTCAGCACCGCGAATCAGAACCACTTTTGCTGCCTTTCCCCTAGATTCCCGCGGTCTCTCTGTACTCTGTTTCTGTTTTCTATTTTCCATGTTTTACCTCCTACTTTATTTATTTCTCCAGGCTAGATATTCCCTCATAGTCATTTCTTCCGGGCTCTTATATCCCAACTCCCTAGCCGCCTTCTCCTCCGCTTCTTTGGCTACCCGGGCGACCTCTGCTGCCTCCTCCTGTTCAGCCTTCTGCTTAGCCTCTGCCTTATCTTGCTTATATTGGATATACGTTTGCATGGACATCTTATCGACCAGCGCGTTCTCATCCGCCTGCACGCGGTTCCTTTCCTCAGCAATAGCATCACGCTGTATTTCTTCCACTGGTTTCTGAAAATGAGCCCCTAAGTCTCTCCACCTTTTATACTCGTCTGGCGTCATTTTCCCGACCTCTTCCATTGTAGCTTCATAATGTTGCGGGTAAATTTTCTGTCTTTCGACTTCTGCAGGGGTAATGGTAGATGGGTTAGATTTACTCAGCATACCAGGGGGTAAGTCATATTTGGCTTCGATATTGGCTTTCCCCTCAGCTACCTGTTCATCAGGCAAGCCGTCCAGGTTCCTTACTTCCTCAACTATTGCGTCAACTTCATTTTCTGTCCATCTTTCTTTGCTCATGTTTTACCTCCTTATCTATTATCTAATTGCGCCGGCGCCGACGATTCAGTTCGTTCGCCTGCCAAAATGCGCTCTACGTTATGCTTGGCCTCCTCACTGCTCACTATTATTGTGTAATGGGGACTTTCACTAGTGATGTCTTGCTGGATTGGTAAAGCTACTCGCCCCTCGACGCGGTCAAGTATTTCTTTAAAGTATGTTGGGTTTTCACTAGCCAGCTCTAGTGCTCTCCTGGCTATATACTCTGCCCAGGTCTTACCTGGCGCATAAGGGCAGGGTTCTGCTAGCTTTTCCCGGAGTATGCCAGTGATGCAGAATTCTTTCGCGGGACGCCCCCGGGGATTGGCAACTTCTCCCTTCTTGAATCGTCCTTTCTCAAGGTTCTTTCGACTGTTAGGATGCTCTCCTCTTTTGTATTCCATATCTGTCTCCTTTTTCCTAATTGTTTCCCTGTTTTATTGGGAAATATCCTTTTCCCCCTCTAGATCAGGATAATCCGGTGTTGGTGTATATTCCTTCGGTAAATCTCTGGGATTATGTGAGCCTGTATGAACCATATGGCCATATTTGCCACCTGTATATTTACTGGGGTCAATCTCGCCCTTGGCCCCCTTCTGTCTTTGTCGTTCTCTCCAAGGCTTCTGCCTGTCATACTCGGTGAATTGATATAGCGGAAAGTTCACCAGGACTAATCCCTGTTCCGTGTCCTTGAGGCAGTTATCCTTAGTGCCTTTGTCTATTACACTGTTCAGCGTTTCGACCGGGCAATGCAGTTCATAGGCAATAAACTCTCTCGATAGAGGCTTACCCTCATTGTCGGCAATGGTGCCGGGTGTTTTGCAATAAACGGCAGCCATAGGTATCAATTTCAGAAAGACAGCTTGCTCCTCTAAATTGAAAAGCCAGTTAATGCTTCCGTGAAGCACGCCCTGGCAATCAAGTTTTACCCAAGTTCTCCTCTTAATGCCTCTAGTCATAGCTAACTCCTTCATAGTTTGTAACCATAGTTACATCAAAAGGTTATAGAAAATGCCGTAACCTGCTTCTATTCCATTCATTTCTATATTCTCTTCTCTTCTACTCTCTTCCTTCTTTTGGTTCTTTTCTTTGGTTCGTGTATGGTTACTCACTGCGCACCTCACAATGAAGTACAGCCTTCTTTCTCAGTTCACGGCATGGCCGGCAACGACGCGGCTGGATCAGCTGGCGCTGATGATAGTACAGTCCCTCACCAGCTGAAAACTTGAAGGATTCCCCGCAATCACAGCATCTGATTATCTTGTCCTCGAAAACTATATCTCTTTTCATGTGTTAGATACCCTGTTTACTGGCCGAGGCCAAGAGCTCAGAAATCGCCTTGATGGGTATGATTATTCGCCTGTCTGATATGCGAATCGCCGGCAGTCGCCCAGTATTGACGAGCATATACGCTGTCGCTCTGGAAATTCCTAAAGCGTCCCCAGCTTGCTCGACTGTCATTGTGAGTCTCTCGGTTACGTTATCATCTATTTTTTGCATATACTACCTCTTAGCATTTGACAAGTTTCTTTCGACCTGTTAGACTTATTTAGTGCTAGTGTATATGCAACGGAATCTAATGTCAAGGATTGGAGGTAACTGGTATAGATTTGTTACAGCTGCAAGTTAGCATATAGGCTACTATATAACAAGTAATTAGCTAGAAAAAGCGGATTTGGATACGGAGGGAAAATGAGAAGTGTTTTACTAAGCCCGGAAACTAAGGCACTCATCGCAAGGGTTTACCTGCAAAACCCCAAACAGAAGGCTCCGCAAGTTCGTCTTAAGGTATGGCAGGATACCCATAAGGAGAACCCGGCATTGCCCAAGAAATGGCCTAGCCTGAGCTCGATTCAGAAGGAACTGGCAAGAATACGGCGAGAGATGAATGAGCCATCCCCGGAAGAGATGCCCTGGACTCTGGATACCTTAAGAGACAATCCCTTATCCCCTGAAGTGTTGCCAAAGGTCTTTCAAATATGGCTCACTAATCAGGAAAACCCCTTTTCGCCACCGCTCAGTATTCGGGAAGCGAGATGGATTGCTCAACTATCGAGCATGACGGAAGATGTAGAAAGGCTTCGGGCTGTGGCTGAGGTGTGTGCGGAATATGAGCTAATTGGTGAATTGACCAATACTCCGCAACTCTCCTCGCCACCCACAATGCTCCATTACTATTCATTGTTGACGTATATGCAGCCTGGCGAAGAAAAGGAGCATCATGAGGCGATACTCAAAGAAAAAGACCCGTCTGTATCTGGCCCGCGGCACGAACGAGTGATAGCAGAATTGGAGGCTATCTATGGTAAGAGCGTTCTCAAGACAGTGAAACCGAAATCAAAGAGCAAAGAAGGAGGCACAAAATGAAGGACATGAGAAATGGGATTAGGAAGCGAAGCAAAAACTCGTATGCTATCTTTATCAGTCTAGGCAAGGATTCCGTCACCGGGAAGTATAACTATCACTGGCAGACTGTCAAAGGCACCAAAAAGGAAGCTGAAAAGCGAAGGACTGAGCTATTACACCAGCTTGATACTGGCACGTTCATTAAGCCCAGCAAGACAACCTTCGCTGAATACCTGGAAAGATGGTTGAAAGACTATGTCAAGCCCGAGCTCTCACCACGTAGCTATGAGCGATACACCGGCATTATCAAGAAGTATTTCATTCCTGAAATGGGGAATATCCCACTCACACAGCTTAGACGTGAGCATATTCAAGGACACATTACAGCCATAAGAGACCAGGGCCTTAAGCCTGAGACTATCAAGTTTCACCACGCCGTGATCCACAAGGCACTACAAACAGCCGTCAAATGGGGCCTGTTATATCGCAATGCAGCCGATGGCGTGGACGCGCCAAAGAAAGGCCATACCGAGAGGCCAACCTGGGATGACTTCGAGGTCCGCCAATTCCTTGATACCGCTAAGGACAGCGTCTATTATGCCCTATTCCACACAGCCCTATTTACCGGGATGCGACGCTCTGAGCTACTAGGCTTAAAATGGGGAGATGTCGAAATCCAGCAAATCGATGTCTGCCGGTCACTACACCACTTGAAGGATGGTAGTTACATATTCACACAACCGAAGTCGGAAAAGAGTAAGCGCACCATAGCCCTGTCGCCCTCGTCTGTCCTGGTGCTAGCGGAACACAAAGAAAGGCAACAGGCAATACGAACCATGCTAGGGGAAACACTCGGAAAAGACGACCTGGTTTTCAGCACCCCACAGGGAGCACCACTGCGACCAAATACAATTACCCGAGCCTGGGGCATACTGGCAGCCAAAGCCGGCGTTAACCCTATTAGGCTACACGACGCCAGGCATACCCACGCCTCATTGATGCTGAAACAAGGCGTACACCCAAAGATAGTCCAGGAGAGGCTAGGCCATTCCACGATCTCGATAACGCTTGACCTTTACTCGCACGTAGCCAAAGGACTTCAAGAGGCCGCCGCCAAGAGTTTTGACACCCTGGTCAACCCTGAACGTGAAAAGGAGCTTGTTGAAATCAATTCTTGACAAATTCTTGACAAAATGGCGAAACCAAGCCCCCTGTTTCCGAAATCTAGCTTCAAAACAGGGGGTAAATCATTCTTTGGTAGCGCATACCGGATTTGAACCGGTGATCTCCTCCTTGAGAGGGAGGTGTCCTAGGCCTCTAGACGAATGCGCCACATTGGCTGGGGATCCAGGATTCGAACCTGGCCTCACGGGTCCAGAGCCCGCTGTCCTACCGCTAGACTAATCCCCAGCAGATTAATATTATAGCTGTTACCCTTGTCTGGAGCAACAGCACGATGCCTGAGAGTGTCTAGTTACGAAACTGTCAGAGTTGGGGGTAAAGAAAATCCCCCCAAACAGCCACACGCTGCCAATCGATAAGTTGGAGCACAGTTAGCGCTTGGTATATTGTGGCGCCTTGCGAGCTCGCTTGAGTCCGTATTTTTTACGTTCTTTGATTCTAGCATCCCGGGTAAGCAAGCCTTCTTTACGTAACATGGGCCTAAATAGTTCGTTTTCTTTAACAAGAGCTCGAGCAATCCCATGGCGAATGGCTCCAGCCTGACCACTGAGGCCACCGCCATTCACTTTCACCATGACACGAAATTTGCCCATAGTATTGGTGGCCTGCAAAGGATGTTCAATCGTACGGCGATGCTCGATGCGAGGGAAAGCTTCTTGATAGGGCTTATCATTGACAATTATCTCCCCCTTGCCGGGGAAAAGCCTGGCCTGGGCTATAGCACACTTGCGTTTACCCGTTCCCCAAACGTAACTTTCCTCGCTCATAAGTCATCACCTTTCCTTTGATAATATTTCGCTTTCTTTGTTCTTGGTCGTTTTACGCCCTTCGCTCCTCTCAGGGTGACGAAGAGGATTCTGAGCCTGGTGAGGATGCTCATCTCCAGGATAGACTTTCAGTTTCTTAATCATAGCTCTGCCTAAACGATTATGAGGCAACATCCCTTTAACCGCAAGTTCAATCACACGGGCAGGGTCTTTACTAAATACATCCTTAAAGCGGGGGCTCTTTAAGCCGCCGGGGTACCCCGAGTATCTATAATAAATCTTTTGTTCGGCCTTCTTTCCAGTGACCTTTACTTTGGCAGCATTAACTACTACAACATAATCTCCGGTATCAATATAAGGAGCATAAAGCGGCTTATGCTTGCCCATAAGTAAACCAGCTGCCTCTGTCGCTACTCTTCCCAGAGTTTTATCCGCGGCATCAATCATCCACCACTCCCGTTCGATATCTTTAGCTTTAGTACTATAAGTTTTCATTTCCTTCGATAAACTCAGGACAGGGCTAGCTTCCCAAAGGCTTAGGATAATTGACCTTCTTAAGGCATAAGCCACACGCAGGGGATAAGGGACCAGCTAAACCCAAACTCCTGGCCTCCATTATATCACGAAAATCTGTGATGCCTATCTTACCTAAACCCAGCCTGATTAAAAGACCTACAGTGCTCCGTACCTGGTGAGGCAAAAAAGAGTTAGCCACGATACGGAAAACGGTAAAATCTCCTTTTCTCTCGACTCCCGCTTCATAAACATTACGCAGCGTGCTCTTATTGCCCTCCAGAGAACTGGCAAAGGAGACAAAGTCATGCTCACCCTGGATAAGCTGGCAGGCTTCATTCATCGCCTGTATGTCTAGCATTTTGGGCATAAATAAAGCAAACCTGCGACTAAACGGCGAGCGAGTATTGCTATTTAAAATATAATAATGATATTCTCGGCTCAGGGCATCGCGTCGGACATTAAAATCATCGCTAGCCCTGTAAGCCGCTTTGATCGCGATATCCTCTGGTAAGTAATAATTTAAGGCTTTAACTAACGTCATGGTATCCAATGTAGATTTCGCCCAGAAGCTCACCACTTGTCCCTGAGCATGCACACCGGTATCAGTTCTACTAGCTGCTATAACCCGGCTGCTTTGCCCGCAAAATCGACTTATAGCTTGCTCAAGCTCACTTTGAATGGTCGGCAAGCCAACTTGCCATTGAAAGCCATAATATTGGGTACCGTCATATTCGATGAGCAAAATAAACTTACTTAACCAATTCAATTTGAACCATAGGTGCGCTATCACCAGGGCGTGGTCCCAGTTTTAGCAACCTCGTATAACCCCCGCTACGGTCAGCATAGCTGGGAGCAATCTCAGCAAATAGCTTGTCAACCACTTTTTTATCAGTAATAAAAGCTAAGGCTTCCCGCCTTGAGGCAAGGCTGCCATCTTTAGCCAAAGTGATCATCTTTTCCGCTAAACTGCGAACTTCTCTAGCTTTGGCTTCAGTAGTGGTGACTTTCTCGTGATCCAGGAGCGCAGTAACCTGATTACGGTATAACGCCAATCTGTGCCCTGTCGGCCTACTTAAGTCTCGTCCTGCTACCTTGTGCCTCATTCTTTTTCCTTTCCAGGAACAGGAGAGCCGAATTTTGCCATTAACTCTTCCACTTCGGCTCGAGATTTTGCCCCCAAACCAGGCAATGGCGGCAAACCCTCCCTGCCTTTCTCCATCAATTGTCCCAAGGTGAAAATGCCCGCTCTCTTCAAACTGTTATAGGAACGAGTTGATAAATTTAGTCCTTCCAGAGGGGTATCGTACTGCTCAGGCAAAATGGACAAAGCTTTAGCCATGGGGACTTCAAAGTCTCTGAAGGAAGTGAATTGATTAATTAAGATGATAGCACTTTGATTAAGTGCCTCCCAGGGAGCAATGGTAGCATCGGTCCAAATCTCCAAGATAAGCTTTTCCGGACTTTCTTCCTGACCAGGCTTGATAGATTCTACAGAGAAATTGACCTTCCGCACCGGTGTAAAGATGGCATCTACCGGCAGTGCCCCTACAGGCAAACCATCAGCTGACTTAGCGGGCATATAACCTCTCCCCATCTCTACATTAAATTCAACATAAAGCTTGGCTTTGGAGGAATCTAAAGAAGCTAAATAAAGTTCAGGATTGGCAATGCGGAAGTCAGCCGAGGGTTTAATATCAGCTGCACAGATCTTGCCCTCCCTTTCTGCTTCCAATAACAACTGCCCGGGCCGACGGGAAAGAGGGCAGAGCCTCAGCTGCTTGACATTCAGTAGGAACTCCATAGCATCTTCCTTAACATAAGGAATGGGAGAGAATTCATGCTGAATTCCTTCGATCTTGACCCAGGTTACCGCAGCACCAGGCAAAGAGCCGAGAAGTACACGCCGCAAGGCGTTACCTAAAGTGACCCCAAAACCCGGCTCTAAAGGTTCAGCAAGAAAACGCCCATAATTAACATTGCTTTCAACACAAGTTACAGTAGGGATAGACAATTCGGGCATAGCTCACCTCGAATAATATTCAACAACAGCTTTGGTATTAAACTTAGCGTCAAGATCATCCTTGCCAGGCAGATTTAACACCTTACCCGTCATGCTCTCTTTGTCCAAGCTTAACCAATTAGGGATAAATTTCCCCTCAATTTCCTCAGCCAATTTTTTATAATATTCCGTTTTCTTACTGGCTTCGCACCACTTTATAACATCCCCCGATTTAACCAGAAAGGAAGGAATATCTGTTCTGCGACCATTAACCATTATATGGCCATGCCGAACTATCTGCCTGGCTTGGGCATGCGAATCGGCAAAGCCCAGGCGATAAACCACATTATCCAATCTCCTTTCCAACAATATGAGAAGGGTTTGTCCAGTAGCGCCGGGGCTTTTTTTAGCCTCTTCAAAAAACCTGCGAAATTGTTGCTCGAGGACACCATAACTAAAGCGAAGCTTCTGCTTTTCGCGCAATTGAAGTCCGCGGTCGGAAATCCCGCCACGCCCTCGACCTCGAGCTGGCCCTCGAGCTGGCCCTCGAGCTGGTGGATGCTCGCCCGGCGGAGCATTCCTTTTCTCTAAAGGACATTTAGGTGTGGCACACTTCTCACCCTTGAGCATTAGCTTGTCACCAAAACGGCGACATAGGCGACAAGTCGGGCCTGTATAGCGCGCCATCTTATACTCTCCGCCTCCCTTTCGGACGACAGCCATCGTGGGGAATAGGAGTCACATCTCTGATAGCTGTAACGGTGATGCCAGTGGCCTGTAAGGCACGAATAGCTGCCTCTCGTCCACTACCGGGGCCCTTAATATACACCTCGACTCGATGCAAACCATCACCCATTGCTCGGTGTGCTGCATCTCTGGCAGCTATTTGGGCAGCATAAGGAGTTCCCTTCCTGGACCCCTTGAATCCGGCAGTGCCAGAACTCCCCCAGGCAACAACATTACCTTCCATGTCCGTAATAGTGACAATAGTATTATTAAAGGTAGACTGGATGTAAGCTTTACCTTCGCTAACCTTCTTATGAGCTTTTTTCTTCCTTGGCATTTGTTAAAACTATCTCCTTACTTCTTAGATATACCACGCTTTTGACCTCTACCAGCCACTGTCTTCTTTGGCCCTTTTTTAGTTCGGGCGTTCGTGCGCGTTCTTTGTCCATGGACTGGTAACCTCATACGGTGTCTTGTGCCTCGATAGCAACTAATTTCAATAAGCCGCTTTATATTAGATTGAACTTCCCTCCTCAGGTCACCTTCCACTTTGCATTGCTTGTCAAGAACATCTCGAATCTGGCCAACTTGTTCCTCAGTAAGTTCTTTCACTCTAATGCCAGGGGCGATACCAGTGGCAGCCATAATTCGCTTGCTTGACGTAGCACCGACGCCATAAATGCTCTGCAAAGCTACCCAAATGGGCTTCTCTTTAGGAAGGTCTACACCAGCAATACGTGCCATTGTTTATTACCCCTGCCTCTGCTTATGCTTTGGATTCTCACAAATAACCCTGACCACACCCTCCCGCCTGATAACCTTGCACTTTCTGCATATCGGCTTAACCGAAGCTCTTACTTTCATTTCCAATCACCATTCAAAAACAAACCCTGTTATGATAAACTTTCTTAGTTAACCTGTCAATCTATTTAAGCCGATAGGTAACCCTGCCCCGGCTTAAATCATAAGGGGAAAGCTCTACCAGAACTCTATCCCCCGGCAAAATTTTGATGTAGTGCTTCCTCATCTTGCCTGAGATATGAGCCAATACTTTATGTCCATTGGCTAATTCGACGCGAAACATGGTATTAGGTAAAACTGTAATCACCTTGCCTTCGACTTCTATCCTCTCTTTTTTGGCCATTTCTTACACAATACCTAAACAAGTACCTCAGCTTCATTATCAGTTATAGCAACGGTATGTTCAAAATGCGCGGAAAGACTTCCATCGGCGGTAAGTACCGTCCATTGATTAGCCGCCAATTTAGTGTGCCAATCTCCAGCATTAACCATAGGCTCAATAGCCAGAGTCATGCCCTTACGAAGCAAGAGTCCTTTTCCAGCTACAAAATTAGGTATTTGGGGCTCTTCATGCAAGTCCCGACCTACTCCATGTCCCGTATATTCTCTAACCACAGAAAATCCTCTTGATTCAACATAATGCTGAATAGCAGATGAGATATCCTCTACCCATGCCCCGCTTATCGCTTGAGCGATGCCTGACTTTAAACTACCCTCTGTGACCGCGATAAGATCCCCAGCCTCCTTACTTATCCGGCCCACGCCAATAGTTATGGCGGCATCGGTATGAAAGCCATTAAGTTTTGCTCCTACATCCAAAGAAACGATGTCTCCTTCCTGCAGTATGCGTTCACCGGGAATGCCATGGACTATCTCATCATTTACCGAAACACATAAATTCGCAGGAAAGCCACGATAGTTTATAAAAGAAGGTATAACTCCCATCTTCTTCGATTCTTCAGCCATGACTACGTCCAGCTGGCCAGTCTTAATCCCTGGTCTTATTTCCGCTCTCAGTCTATTTAGAATAGCAGCGAGGATTTTGCCACACTTTCTCATAATAACTATTTCCTCATCAGATTTTATAATTACCATATATTTTATCCCTGCTTACCTCTAATGTCACTCTGAGAAAACGGAGCAGCCGAAGCATCTCGGAGACTCTTCATTTTGCTCAGTATGACATGGGTGCTTTGAGTGCAGAGATTATTTCTCTAGCTACCCCCTGCATTCCCAAGTTACCATTGACCTTAATTAGTTTACCTTGTTTTTCATAATAATCAAGTATGGGAACAGTTTGAGCAAAGAAAACACTAATTCGATCCTTTATTGTTTCCTCTCTGTCATCAGAACGCTGATACAATTCACCACCGCATTTATCACATTTTCCCGGCGTCTTAGGCGGCGAATTTATTATGTGATAGGGTGTCTGACATGTCCGGCACAGCCATCTTCCGCTGAGGCGTTTCACTAACTCTTCATTGGGCACTTCAATGTATATTGCTTTATCTATGGTTTTTCCTTGCTCCTTAAGGGCTTTGTCCAGAACTTTAGCTTGACGCAAAGTTCGAGGAAAGCCATCGAAGAGGCAGCCAGAGGCACAGTCAGGCTGGTTAATTCTTTCCAGAATCATTTTTATGGTTATCTCATCCGGAACTAGTTCTCCTTTATCCATATAGCTTTTCGCCAAGAGACCAACCTTGGTCCTTTCCTCTAACGTCTGACGAAACAAATCCCCGGAGGCTATATGAGTTAAATTCATCTCTTGAGAGAGAATATCCGCCTGAGTTCCCTTCCCTGCTCCCGGAGCACCTAAGATGATGATGTACATTATTTCAGGAAACCCTCATAGCGGCGCATGGTTAGTTGAGCCTCTAGTTGCTTCATGGTATCTAAGGCCACACCAACAGCTATAAGCATGGCGGTGCTCCGTATTGCCAAATCAACAGTGCTAATTTCTTGAGCAATGAAGGGCAAAATTGCCACTACAGCTAGAAAGAGGGCGCCACCAAAGGTAATGCGTATTATGATTCCATTCAAATAATCAGCTGTTGCCTTGCCGGGCCGAACTCCCGGGATGAAGCCGCCTTGCTGTTGCAAAGTTTGAGGCAGGTTCATTTGCTCGAATATGACCATAGTGTAGAATAAAGTGAAACCAACTACTAAGACAAAATACAACACCTGGTAAATCCCAGTACTAGACTGAAACACATTATAGATTGTATTCCAGAAATTCGGGGGGGCAGTGCTTGGATTCATGAAATATGTAGCTATCGTACCGGGGAGTTGCATTAGGGCAATGGCGAAAATGAGTGGTATCATTCCCGCGGTATTGACTCGCAGAGGTACGTAAGTTGCCCCCGATTGGCGATACATGCGGCCACTGCGAAAAGTGCTCCGAGCATACTGTACAGGAATACGGCGGTGAGCTTCAATAAATACGACTATAAGCAGTATCATAACTAAGGTTAGAATAATGTAAGCGACCAACCCCCCGGGATTTTCGCCTTGAGCAACAACATAGCCACGACCCACTATCTGAGGCAGGTCAACCACGATGCCACCAAAGATTATCATAGATATCCCATTCCCAACACCACGCTCGGTAATCAATTCGCCTAGCCATACCAGGAACATCGTGCTAGCAATCATTGTTATTATTATGTTGGCTATGGGCAATGGACCAAGTGAACCAGTGAAAAGGGGATTCGCTTGAGTGCTCTGACTGCGTAACAAGGCAATCATAGCATAGCTTTGCAGGGCAGCCAACGGTATTGTTGCTAAGTGAGTAATTCGATTGATTCTCTGTTGACCAAGTTCCCCCTCCTGAGATAGAGATTGAAGGCTGGGGATTACCGGGACCAGCAATTGCATAATTATGGATGCAGTGATGTAAGGATAAACGCCCAGGGCAGCCACACTAAACCTCTCCATAGCACCACCAGTAAAAAGGTTAAGCATGCCGAGGAGAGAGTTTGTCCCAAAGTACGCGCGCAAATTCGTGAGGTTCACGCCGGGCAAGGGGACGTGAGATATAAAGCGAAAAACGACAAGCATGCCGATGGTGAAAAGAATTCTTCGCCGCAAATCAGGCAACGCCCATATGTCCATCATTGCCCGAACAAGGCGTGGTCGTGTCGTTTTGCGCTCCACTCTAAACCTGCTCTATCTTCCCTCCAGCAGCGAGGATTTTTTTCTCCGCCGATGAAGAGAATTTGTTAGCCTTAACCAGCAATGGATGTTGGATATCGCCAGCGCCAAGAATTTTGGTCGGATGGTCCGTGGTGTTAATCAACTCCTCCCGGAGTAATTCCTCAGGAGTTACCTCAGTTCCTGAGGGAAAAATGGCCAGCTTCCCCACGTTGACAATATTATATTTAGTTTTAAAAACGTTAGTGAATCCCCTTTTTCGTGGCAGCCGTTTTATCAAAGGCAACTGTCCGCCTTCAAAGCCAAGACGCACGCCACCACCAGAGCGAGCCTTTTGCCCTTTGCAACCTCGCCCCGAATAGGTGCCATGCCCACTGCCATTTCCTCGACCTACGAGCTTCCTTTTGTGCTTAGCACCTACAGGAGGCCTTAATTCATTCTGTTTCATCTACCTTTTCTTCCTGAGCTTCAACATCGGTTTGAATTGCCGCTTCCTCACTTTTCCTCAAGTTAGCCAGGGCAAGCATCGTCGCCTTAGCTACGTTGATTTTACTCGGCCCACCAAACGATTTGCCAATGGCGTCTTTTATCCCTGCTAATTCCAGTATTGTTCGAGCAGCACTGCCAACAATTAGGCCCGTACCAGGCGCCGCCGGCTTTAGTAAGATCTTGGACGCACCAAACTTGGCTAGAATTTCATGAGGGATGGTACCATCCTTGATAGGCACCTCAATCAGCTCCTTCTTCGCCATAGCACCTGCTTTGCGGATTGCTTCAGGAACCGCTGCTGCTTTGGCTATGCCAAATCCGACATGCCCCTGGCCATCGCCAACTACCACTAAAGCTCTGAACCGAAGGTGTCTACCACCTTTGACTACTTTAGTTACACGGTCGATGCCTAACAGTTTCTCTTCGAGGGTCAGTTCTGAGGCATCAATTTTGACCCCTTTCTTTCTTAATTTAGTAACTGCCTTCATAAGCTAATCCTCAAAATTCCAATCCAGCTTTCCTGGCAGCCTCAGCTAAAGCTCTAACTCTGCCATGATATTTATAGCCACCACGATCAAAAACCACCTGTTTAATCTCTTTGCCTAATGCTTTCTCCGCAAGCAAAGTCCCCACTATTTCAGCTTTCTTGCTTTTTCCCATTCCATCGGTCTTGCTTCTCACCAAAGGGTCAAGAGTGCTCATTGAGACCAGAGTCCGACCCGTGGAATCATCGATAAGCTGGGCACGGATATGATTCAAGCTCCGGAAGACACATAACCGGGGACGTGATGTTGCTCCCGTCACTTTTTGCCTCACCCGTCTGTGTCGTATCTTTCTGATTGCCTTGGAATCTTTTCCGCTCATTATAGTCACTATTTCTTGCCTATTTTGCCCGATTTGCCAGGTTTAAGACGTAGCTTCTCATCCAAGTATTTAATGCCTTTCCCTTTATAGGAGTCAGGAGGGCGTATCGCCCGAATTTTAGCAGCCGTTTCTCCAACTAGTTCTTTATCAATACCAGTGACGCGAATGCGATTTGTCCCCTCAACGGTGATACTAATACCAGAAGGGGGGGGGAACTCCACAGTATTGGCATATCCCACTTGAAGCACCAGCTTGTCGCCAGTTTTCTGCGCTCTGTAGCCCACGCCATTTATTTCTAGGATTTTTTCAAAACCTTCACTCACCCCTGTAACCATATTTGCCAAAAGGCTGCGAGTGAGCCCATGTAAAGAACGGTTGAGTTTACTATCATTAGACCGGGTTACAATCAAGCACCCGTCCTTCAATGCAATAGAAACGGCAGGATGAAATCGACGACGGAGTTCTCCTTTGTTTCCTTTTGCCACAACTTCGCTTCCATTGACCTTTACCTCGGTACCCCGAGGGATAGCAATGGGAAGCAAGCCAATACGAGACATAATCTACAGCTCCTAAGTTAATTTACCATACATAGCACAGAATTTCACCGCCAAGATGCTGCCGCCATGCTTCCTGGCCAGTCATAACGCCTTTGGATGTGGATAGAATGGCAATACCAAAGCCCCCATAGACGCGGGGAATTTCATGCCCTTCCACATAGACCCTCAGGCCTGACTTGCTCACTCTTTCTAAACCTAAGATTGCGGGTTGCTCATCTGTATACTTGAGGTGGATTTTTATCATTGGCTGCGGTTTCCCCTTAAGCACTTCATAACGGTCAATAAAACCCTCTTCCTTAAGTATTTTAACGATAGAAAGCTTTATCTTAGAGGAGGGCACAAGCACACTCTCATGACTTGCCATGATAGCGTTGCGTATCCTGGTCAACATATCAGCGATAGGGTCAATAACTGTCATTTTTCTTTACCAGCTTGACTTTCTTACCCCAGGGATTACACCAGTTAAAGCAAGTTCTCGGAAACAAATACGACACAAACCAAATTTCCGCATATAAGCACGCGACCTACCACATAACTTACAACGATTATGTTGCTGCACTTTATATTTTGGCGGGCGCTCTGACTTGACAATCCTAGATAATTTCGCCATATTAAGTCCTCCTGAAAGGCATGCCCATTAGTTCCAACAAAGTCCTGGCTTCATCATCATTCTTGGCCGTAGTAACAATGGTTACCTCGAGACCACGAATTTTGTCTACCTTATCGTAATCAATTTCAGGGAAAACTATCTGTTCTTTCATGCCCAGGCTGTAGCTCCCTCGGCCATCGAACGAATCACGTGATACTCCGCGGAAATCTCGAAACCTAGGTAGAACCACATTAACCAGTTTGTCAAAAAAATCGTACATTCGTTTGCCTCGCAAGGTCACCATCATTCCAATAGGCACACCAGTCCGTAGTTTGAAAGCGGAGATAGACTTTTTTGCCCGTGTCGTCACCGGGTGTTGCCCCGAAATTGTAGCTAGGTCTTTATCCGCTGCTTCCAGAGCTTTAGGCTCTTGTGTTGCCTCGCCCAAACCAATGTTAAGCACAATCTTCCTCAACTTAGGTAATTGCATTATATTGTCATAGCCTAGCCTGGCTTTAAGCTGAGGAGCTACTTCAGTTAAATACTTTTCCTCCATGCGAGATTTCATAATCAACTCCCTTAGTCAATCACCTCCTGACATGAATTGCAAACTCGCACTTTTTTGCCATCGTCCAAAAAGCGGAACCTAACTCGCGTGGGTTTGCCACATTTCCCGCATACCAACATCACGTTGGATACATGAATGGGAGCTTCAAGCTCAATTATGCCACCTTGCCGGGCAGCTCTGCCAGCTCGAGAGTGGCGCTTAATCATATTGAATCCTTCTACTATCACCCTATCTTCATTGGGGACGGCACGGCGAATTTTCCCCTTTTTCCCCCTGTCTTTGCCAGCAATTATGACGACTGTATCATTTTTTCTGATTTTCATTTTACAAGACCTCAGGCGCCAAAGATATTATCTTGGCAAAGTTTTTATCTCTAAGTTCTCGGGCTACAGGACCAAAAATACGGCTGCCCTTAGGATTATTTTTATCACCAAGAATGACTGCGGCATTTTCATCAAATCTGATATAGGAGCCATCAGAGCGGCGATAGGGTTCAGCTACACGCACTACTACAGCCCGCACTACCTCACCTTTCTTCACCATTCCATGGGGTATGGCTCTCTTCACCGTGGCTACAATAATGTCACCTGTATAAGCATATTTCCTTGCCCCAACAGGGACATTAATGCACATAATTTGCTTAGCCCCAGTATTATCTGCTATCTTGAGTCTAGTATAAGCCTGAATCATTCTTCCTTATGGCTTAGTTTCAGCTACCTCCTTTTTAGACGTTATCTCTACTACCCGCCATCTCTTCTCTTTAGACAAAGGTCGAGTTTCGATAATCTTTACTGTATCTCCAATTTTACAGGCATTATTTTCGTCATGGGCCTTATACTTCTTGGTACCTCTGATAGCCTTCTTGTAGAGTGGATGGACTTTCCTGGTTTCTACTGCTACCACAACGGTTTTATCCATTTTGTCACCCACCACCAAGCCTTCTTTAACCTTTCTTTTCTCGAGATCAGTCATCTTATTGTGCCAAGTTCCCTTTCTCTTAAAATAGTTCTTATTCTGGCAATTCTTCTTTTCACTCGAGGAATCTCCCGATGATTTCCCAACTGTCTAGTGGCCAAGCGAAAACGGAGATTAAAGAACTCCTCATGAGCTTCTTCGAGCTTCGTTAACAGCTCTTCGTTGCTGAGAGCGCGAATTTCGCTAACTTTCAACTTTCTGCCTCTCCTTCCTGACAAAACTAGTAGCTATAGGAAGCTTGTAGGAGGCAAGACGAGCTGCCTCCGAAGCCACATCCTCCTTTACATCAGCTAATTCAAACAGGATTCTGCCTCTCTTAACTACAGCTACCCAGTGGTCCGGAGTGCCTTTCCCACCACCCATTCTTGTCTCTGCAGGTTTCTTTGTCACAGATTTGTCAGGGAAAACCCGTATCCATAGTTTACCACCACGATGCAAGTGGCGGACAAATACGCGACGGGTTGCCTCAATTTGTCGCGCTGTTACCCACGCAGATTCCTCAGCCCTCATGCCAAAGTCACCAAAAACAAGGGTATCCCCGCTGTGGGCACTACCTTTTCGCCTTCCTCTATGTACCTTGCGGTACTTCACTCGTTTCGGCTGTAGCATTTTTCTCCTTCACTTCAGGGATAATATCGCCCTTATAAATCCACACCTTAACCCCAATACACCCCATTACAGTATGAGCTTCAGCAAGACTATAATCAATATTGGCACGTAACTTATGCAACGGCATTTGACCTTGCCGAAGAGTTTCACTTCTAGCAATTTCATTCCCACCAAGCCTTCCACCGCACTTTATCTTTATTCCCTTAGCACCAGCTTGCAAAGTTCGGAATGACGCTTGCCTCATAGCTCGCCGGAAAGGGATTCTTTCTTCAATCCGCTCAGCTATGCT
>JBEKTM010000017.1:0-35643 GCA_049516035.1 Dehalococcoidia bacterium | reverse complement strand
CATCCTCTGATTCATAATATCGCGGATGGAGACATTAAACTGTGCCTTAGGATTGAGGCGAGCATTATTATGGCTTTTTATGGTGACATTCATTAGATGCTCTCGGCTGGCTCCATATCTGGCAAAATAAGCAGTGGCCATGGCACCAAAAACACCTGGGAAGGTAAATCCCGCTTTCACTTCGTAAGGACTAGCGGCCATTGCCAGGCCTTGTGTAACTTCCTCTGTGCTACGCTTCGACATCTCCTCGACCCCACCAACCAGAACCACGTCATAAAATCCTGAGGCTATAGCGAAAACCCCTTCTCTAAAAGCCAGAGCGCTGGAAGCACAGGCACCCTCAGTCCGCGTTGCCGGCTTCGGCGTAAGCCCCAGCAGATCCGAGATTATGGGACCCCAGTGTCCTTGATGTACAAAAAAATCGTTCGTGAAATTCCCCAAATAAAGGGCATCAATATCTTTAGGATCTAGCCCTTTATCTACCGTGGAAAGCATTTCATGGAAAGCTTCAGCAAACAGAGACTTAGAGTCTTTGTCGCTAAACATGCCGAATTTCGACATCCCTGCACCCACCACAGCTACCCCCCTTCCCAATTTTCTTCGCCCTCGCATTTTACCTCCTGAGTAGGAAGTTATTTACAATTTTCCTACTATATCAAATTCTTGGGCTACATTAAAGAATTATCTTGGGGCGGCACCTATTACAAAAATGCGCCTCCTTCAAGTCGGTGTCGGCCAAGCCGTTGGAAAAGTGCATGACACATTTGTTATTGGGGCAATGTCCCAGGCCGAAGGTATGCCCCAGTTCATGAACTATCTCCTTAGTGGCTCTTTCTAGAAATAAAGCTTCGTCCGGAGCTAAGCCATAATATTCCGGCCTTAGCCGACACAGGGATACGATTGCTGTTCCGGAAACCATATCGGCTTCACCAAATACGAAGTTAAGTCTGGGAACATAAAGGTCAACATCAGCTATACCTATAACCCTTTCCTCTCTTTCCGACTTTCCAAGAGAGGCCAGCAATTTCGAGGAAAGGTATTGCTTCCTTTCTGGATTATAAGCCTGGGCCAAATCGCCAAAACCGGCTTTTATTTCTACTGGACAATGGAAAATACCGCCAACACTATCCTTAAGCTTCTGCATTATCTCGTCGGCTATACTGCCTAACGGTTTAAGCGTGATCTTCACTTAATTTTTTGCTTGCGCTCTTCTCTCAAACGGTCTCCTGAGATTTTACCACAGACTGAGCAAGATGTGATGCGTAAGTATAGTCAATTGCAAAACTCCTTGTAATTCTCCCTCCCCTGGCGGGCGGGAGGGAGGAGGGAGGGGGAAATATCTTGGACGCCTCACAAAAAGTATTGACAATTCCTTAGATAGCGGTATAATATTAGAATAGCCTCTATAGAAGATAGTACTTTAAGTACTAATAGCAAGGTCGGTGGTCGAGTGTGTGCATCAGAGAGTTGCGTTAGTTCGCACGATGCTCAGCCCAGCACATATAGAGATGTGAACTGGGCTCTTTTTTGCTGCCACAGCAAAACCAACCTTTCTTTCCAAACCCAGGGTCATTGCGAGGAGCGCAACGACGAAGCAATCTGGGTGGGGAAGCAATAAGATTGCCGCGCACCTTTCAGGTGCTCGCAATGACAGTGGAAAACAGCCTGATGAATCAGGCCAAATACGAAGAAGGCAGAGTATGAAGATAATACTTAGTTTGAGGAGACACCATTACGTGGCCAGAGCTAGCATCTTTTTGATTATGGTAGCCTTGATTGTAGGGATGGTAGGCTGTAGTCTTCCGTCCCAAAACCTGAAAATACGGGATTGGTATGATTTGTATGCCATCAGGAACAACTTGGACGGCCATCACATTCTGATGAACGACCTCGATTCCACCACTGCTGGTTATGAGGAACTGGCAAGTCCGACAGCCAATGAGGGAAGGGGCTGGGAGCCAATTGTAATTTTTGTCTTTGATAGTGGCTATATAGGCCTTGATGGGACTTTCGACGGGCAAGGACACGAGATACGTGACCTATTTATCAACCGCGGGGATTATGTCGGTCTTTTTGGTTCGGTCGAGTACGGTGGGGTCATCAAAGATATCGGCCTGGTGAACGTTACCGTGACTGGCGCCAGCATGGTTGGTGGACTGGTCGGAGAGAATGGGGGCACCATTAGCAACTCCTATTTTACAGGCAGCGTGACTGGCGCCAGCATGGTTGGTGGACTAGTCGGACAGAATGCGGGCACCGTTAGCAACTCCTATTCCACAAGCAGCGTGACTGGCAATGAGCCTGTTGGCGGTCTGGTGGGATGGAATACAGGCAATGTGAGCAACTCCTATTCCACAGGCGGTGTGACTGGCAGTGAGGATGTTGGCGGTCTGGTGGGACAAAATTGGGGCACTGTGAGTAACTCCTATTATAGCTATGATGAGGTCCTGATTAATGGCGAGAACATAGTCACTATTGGAGCTTTACCCGATGAAGACTTTGACCAATGGCTGGCTAACGATAAGTTTTTGGATGTGAATGAAAGGCTTTCTCAAGAAAATGGTTATTATCTGATAAACAATGGCAGTGATTTTAAACAGCTGCTGGCGTTCGGTCAAGATGCTACTCTGAAGTTCAGATTGACCAACGACTTGGATTTAGGTGTTGAACCCAACTTCTACATCCCTTATCTTGCTGGAGAGTTTGATGGAAATGGTCACAAAATCTCGAACTTGAGCTTCAATCTTGACTTTGTTTACGGTGTTGGATTATTCGGATACCTTGCTCCTGGGGGAAAAGTCAGTCAGGTGGGTGTCGAGAACGTAAACATAACTGGCCTTCATTTTGTTGGTACTCTGGTGGGATGGAATTATGGTGGCACTGTGAGCAATTCTTATTCCACGGGCAGCGTGACTGGCAATTTCTGTGTTGGCGGTCTGGTGGGAATGAGCTGGCCCGGCACCGTGACCAACTCCTATTCCACAGCCAGCGTGAGTGGCAATAACGTGGTTGGCGGTCTGGTGGGAGAGAATTATCTCGACACTGCTGTGGTGAGCTGCTCTTATTCCACAGGCAGCGTGGCTGGCAGCGACAACATGACCGGTGGTCTGGTGGGATTTAATGCGGGTAATGTGAACGAATCCTATTCCACAGGCAGCGTGGCTGGCAATGACTGTGTTGGCGGTCTGGTGGGGTCTAATGAGTGGGGCAATGTGAGCGACTCCTATTCCACAGGCAGCGTGGCTGGCAATTCATCAGTTGGCGGTCTAGTGGGCGGCAATGGCTACACTGTGAGCAACTCCTTCTGGGACACCCAAACCAGCGCACAAAACGTTTCGGCTGGCGGAACCGGCAAGACCACCGCGGAAATGAAGAACATCGCCACATTCTCAGGGGCTGCGTGGGACATAATCGCAGTCGCCAATCCTAGCATACGCAACACAGGCTACGGCTGGAACATCGTTGACGGCGCGACCTATCCCTTCCTGAGTTGGCAGCCCGTTTAATATAGCTGGCAATGACGCGTAGGGTCGGGGATAAGCCCCGACCCTACGCACAACTGTCACTACAAGCCACCTTCCGCCTCCCACCATTACTCCTCTCATCGAGATTGCTTCGTCCCGATAAATCGGGACTCGCAATGACAGGCCAGGAGTCATCGCCAGCGACTTGTCCACCAAGGCTGGTCAGGCGGGAGCGCGGCAATTTCCATCTTTGCCCTCACCCTCTCCCATCAAGGACGAGGAATTCTATACGAGATTATGCGGTTAACTATGGTATAATCGCTGGATATTGAGGCGAGGAATTGAATTACAGCCAAGCAGAAGAGTATCTCAATAGTTTTACTAATTATGAGCTGATTCCGGGCATATCTTATGCCCAGCCTGGTTACAGCTTAAGACATGTAGAAGAGCTACTAAACCGTATGGGCAACCCTCAGTTGGCAACCAGGACGATTCATATCGCCGGCACCAAGGGAAAAGGGAGCGTCGCGGCTATGATTGCTCAGGTCCTGAGTAGTTCGGGATATAAAACGGGACGGTATACCTCCCCCCATCTTCATAATCTAAGGGAGCGTATCACCATAGATGGCAATTTGATTTCTGAAGCGGATTTTGCTGCAGCCATGGCTGAGGTCAAGCCTTTTATTGAATCAATGAAGCAAGATACCAGCTTCAGGCAGCTGACTTATTTCGAGGCATTGACTGCACTGGCATTTGCTTATTTCCAGAAAAAGCAGGTGGACTTTCAAGTACTGGAGGTCGGCCTAGGGGGCAGGCTCGATGCCACTAATGTTATGGCTAATCCCGCAGTTTGCATTATCACTTCTATTAGCCTGGACCACACTCAAATTTTGGGCAATACCATAGGGGAGATAGCCCGTGAAAAAGCCGGCATTATCAAATCCGGCTGTTGGGTGGTGATTTCTCCCCAGACAGAAGAGGCCGCTTCAGTAATCACCAATATTTGTCGAGAGAGAAAAGCGAAGGCAGTTCAGGTCGGCAAGGATATCACCTGGCATAAGATAGGCAGTGACCTTCATCAGCAATCGCTAGTAATCGAGGGCAGAACAAACAAATATCAAGTTAACATTCCTCTTTTAGGCGACTTCCAGCTTGAGAATGCCGCGGCTGCCGTAGCGGCCCTAGAAATCTTGTCTTCCGAGGGCTTTGCCATCTCAACCGCCGATATCGCTCAAGGGCTGGCCCAGGTTAAATGGCCGGGGCGATTCCAAATTTTGCAGCAATACCCTACGGTGCTGGTTGATGGTGCTCATAACGTGGCGTCAATGAAAAGGTTGGTCAATAACATCAAAGCATACTTCGCCCACAAACGGATTTTTCTTGTTTTCGGGACATCCTGTGACAAAGACATACCTGGGATAATAAATGAATTAGTTCCCCTCTCCCCTCGAGTTATAGTCACACAGGCATCCCACTCCCGTGCTGCCCCCATTCCAACCCTGGTTGCCGAGTTCACCAAACGAGGCATCGAGCCTGAAACCAGAGAAACTGTAACCGAAGCTATATCCCGAGCTTTATCCCTGGCAGGCAGGACAGATATTATCTGCGTTACCGGCTCTCTGTTTGTCGTGGCGGAAGCGTTAGATTATTTCTCAGGGGGCTGAGTCTCCATAGGAGAGACCAGTGCTTCCTTGGGCAACATCTTGCCTAGAATTTGCTGGAGCGCCATGACATGGCTACATATCTTCCATTGGGAAAAGAAATGACAGGTACAATGCCATTTCCCATGGGCATAGCTTAGCTTATGGTCATCATTCTCCCCACGGAAAACAGCGGTTAAACCTGAGAAAGTGACACGATCTGGTTCTTGAGCATACCTTTTGGCTTTTTCGATCTTCCCAATAAGACTGGACCGCATCATACTCTCTTATTTTAAGTATACAACAGGGCACAGGAAAAATCCAGCCTCTGTAACCAGATGCAATTATGCTATCATAGTAGTTGGTTGGGAAATGATGTAATGGTCGTTCAGCCGCAACTCAAGATTCTTATCAGCCGTGACGAGATAGCTAAAGCTGTAGACAGGCTGGCTTGTGAAATCAAGAGGGATTATCAAAATAAGCAGCCTCTGTTTATTAGCGTCCTGAAAGGGTCTTTTGTGTTTATGGCTGACCTTATTCGCCAGCTCGATCTACCTCTAGAGCTCGATTTTGTCAGGCTCTCCAGCTACGGCGCTGTCAGGGAGAGTTCAGGCAAAGTGAGAGTAGTTCAAGGGGTCAAGACGCCTGTAAAAGGCCGAGACATTCTGGTGATTGAGGATATCGTGGACACTGGAATTACCATCTCTTTTTTACTCGATTACTTGAAGAAGAAGAAGCCCGCTTCGCTGAAGCTCTGTGTTCTAACAGACAAGCCATCTCGGCGCAGAGTTCCGGTACCCATCGATTATCTGGGCTTCAACGTGCCTGATAAATTCATCGTGGGATATGGACTGGACTGTGATGAGAGGTTCCGCAATTTGCCCGATATATATACCTTGGAGGATATTGACAATTTCTCAGATAGCTAATAGTATAATAATCTCTTAGGAAAGAGCACCTTAAGACTGATATCAACGATAAAGGAGCGGTTTTGGCATTTAAGTATTTGAATTCTATCTGTTATTTGGACTTTGACATTTGAATTTTTGTAAACGGATTTTGAGATTTGGAATTTGTTCAGGGCAACTACAAGAATCCGGAGGTGAAGTATGAAGATAATAATTAATTCGAGGAGACACCACTACGTGGCAATAGTCAGCATCTTTTTGATTATGTTGACTATGTTAGCCTTAATTGCCGGGATGGTAGGCTGTGGTCAGCCCGGGATCGAGTGCACCCCCATGGTTGCCGCAGGCACATATCACACGGTGGGGCTTAAGGACGACGGCACCGTGGTTGCCGTAGGATTCAACAAGTACGGGGAGTGCGATGTCGGCGGCTGGAGGCGGATCACGCAAGTCGCGGCAAGTTTCGGTTACACGGTGGGGCTTAAGGACGACGGCACCGTGGTCGTCGTGGGCGCGATCAACTACGGGCAGGCCGAGGTCGGCGGCTGGACAGACATCGCCCATGTCGCCGTAGGCCACGATCACACGATGGGGCTTAAGGACGACGGCACCGTGGTCGCCGGGGGAGAGAACGACTACGGGCAGTGCGATGTCGGCAACTGGACGGGCATCGTCCAAGTCGCCGGAGGCTACGATCACACGGTGGGGCTTAAGGACGACGGCACCGTCGTCGCCGTGGGAAAGAACTGGAGTGGGCAGTGCAATGTCGGCAACTGGACGGGCATCGTCCAGGTCGCCGCAGGGGGTGGGGACTGGGGGTACACAGTCGGGCTTAAGTCCGACGGCACCGTGGTCGCTGTGGGAGATAACAGCTCCGGGCAGTGCAATGTCGGCAATTGGACTGGCATCACCCAGGTGGCCGCAGGCTACGGTCACACGGTGGGGCTTAAGTCCGACGGCACCGTGGTCGCTGCGGGATCCGGCTCGGCGTGTAATGTCGGCGGCTGGACGGGCATCGCCCAGGTCGCCGCAGGCGGCTATCACACGGTGGGGCTTAAGTCCGACGGCACCGTCGTCGCCGTGGGGCCACCCTACTCGTTTTGGGTTTTTCTGGGGGTCGATGATTCGCTGTTGGATGTCGGCGGCTGGGACCTGAAGTGAGCTTGCCCCCGTACCTCCGCATCACCTTAAACCTTTCCCTTCGAGGGAGAGGAACTTTATATGAAATTGTGTGGAGGATTAGGAGATGAATTTAAAGAAGCTGATTTCTGTGGCTAGAGGGGAAATACCCGCTGATTTGCTCCTGAAAAATGGCCGGATAGTAAATACTTTTATTGGAGAAATAGAGCAAGCCGACGTAGCTATCTATGGCGATAGGATTGCCGGCGTAGGAGATTATGATAAGGCCAAAGAAATTATCGATTTACAAGGCCGGTTTTTAGCTCCCGGACTGATTAACGGACATACGCATATAGAAAGCTCTATGCTCCACCCGGCAAGGTATGCTCAAGCCGTGGTGCCCAGCGGCACTCTAGCTGTGGTCACCGACTTACATGAAATCGCCAACGTTTGTGGCCCTGAAGGCATAAAATTTGTCATGGATTGGGCACGAAAGCTCCCACTGGATATGTTGTTCATGGCTCCGTCATGCGTGCCAGCAACCCATCTGGAGACATCAGGCGCTCAAATCAACTCTAAGGAAGTAAAGAGAATTTTAACCTCCCCCAATGTAATCGGCCTGGGAGAGATGATGAACTTCCCCGGCGTGGTCAGCGGAGATGAAGAGGTTTTGAATAAGATCAGCGCCTCTCAGGGCAAGGTTATTGATGGGCACGCTCCGGGACTCACTGGCAAGGAATTGAACGCTTACGTATCCGCCGGCATTCTTTCCGACCATGAATCCACTACCCTGGAGGGAGGAAGAGAGAAGTTGCGCCGGGGTATGTACCTCATGATTCGAGAGGGCTCTTCAGAAAAGAACTTGGACGCCCTTCTGCTTTTGGTTACCGATAATACCTATAAAAGATGCTTCTTCGTGGTGGATGACCGTAGTTGCTCGGATTTACTGCGGGAAGGCGATATTGACGCTGTGGTTCGAAAGGCTATTGACAGAGGGCTGGAGCCGGTTCGGGCAATTCAAATGGCGACGATTAATACTGCTGAGTATTTCAGACTCCATGACAGGGGAGCCATCGGCCCGGGTTATATGGCCAATCTCATAACCATCACTGACCTGGCTAAATTAGAGATAGACATGGTGTTTTACCAGGGGAAACTGGTGGCAAATCAAGGCAAGCTTCTGTTCCCCACACCTCCTCTTACTCTGGAGCTGAAAGACACGGTACGCATTAAGCCCATTATGGTGAAATCGTTGTCATTGCGAGCGAAGCAAAGCAATCTCAGTGAGGAAAGCTACCCGGTCATCGAAATCATCCCCGGACAGATAGTCACCAAGAAAGCGATGGAACAGATAAAAATCGTGGATGGGACGGTTATGCCCGATGTGGAGAGAGATATTCTAAAGCTGGTGGTGGTGGAAAGGCACAAAGCCAGCGGCAACATCGGATTAGGACTGGTGAAGGGATTTGGCTTAAAGAAAGGAGCATTAGCCTCGTCAGTGGCTCATGACTCTCACAACATAATAGCAGTGGGCACCAACGACCTCGAAATCCTCAAAGCAATTGAGGAAATTAACAGGCTACAAGGCGGGCTGGTTGTTTGCGCCGACCTGGAAATTATCGCCTCTTTACCCTTGCCCATCGCTGGCTTGCTTTCCCCCGAGCCTCTAGACATAGTCGTATCCCAGTATGAAAAAGTGGAGAAAGCTGCCGCCACCCTGGGGAACTTGCCTCCAGCTCCATTTTCTATATTATCTTTCCTGGCCTTGCCTGTGATTCCCGAGCTCAGGCTGACCGACTTAGGCTTAGTGGACGTGGTAGAGTTTAAGTTGATCAAGTAGAGTTAACTCCGATTACATCGGAGTTAACTATGCCGGTCCTAGTTAGCGCTAAATCCGCTCCCCTTCATTATATCTCCGCAGTTGTCCGCGGGTCTCCGATCAGCCGCGCCTTTACACGTCGGCTGCAATCTCTTGTTGGGCGATTATCTCTTCTTTCGGATTTGGACCGTATTTATTGTCTCCAGGCTGGCTATCCGTACAAGTGAGGACCAGAAACCAGATTGAGCCCGCAATCGGGATCAGATTTATCAACAAGTACCAACCGCTTTTCCCAACATCATGGAGCCGTCGAACCGATACGGCTAGCCCTGGAACAAAGACTGCGAGAGCATATAAAATAGATAATAGGCCAAGGCCAAATACTGCAAAGGTTAGTAGTCCGATGCCCAAGTCAATGAGAGAGGCCACAAGGCCGAAGATGAAATTGAAAAGAACGAACATCCAGTATTCTTTCCTCCTTGCACGCCCGCTGAACACTGCATACTTTTTCAGCACTTTGATATACCAACTCATGTTACTTCTCCTTTCGCTCGTTTGTCGTTTTGTCGGACGGCAAGCGGGATAATTATATAGGAAGGCAGTATTAAATATCAAGTGTGAAATATTAAGGATTTCCCCATTTAGATTGTGTTGAAATGTGAGGGATAATTCGGTATAACATAAAAATCAGCGGTAAGTGTAGCGAGTCCGCTGGAATGAATTGTTATGTCAATTCCTTCAAGATATGCTGGGCAAGATGTTCATCTATTTCGTTATGCCTTGGAACGGGCTGTTTTTACCCGTGGCAGGATTTTTGTATAGATCGTGACGAGGCCCATGTCTCACAAGAACACACCCTGCGTCAGATAGCCTTTTGATGAGGTCTTTCCTCCTCATACTGATAACTTAAGCTCTTTACCCAGATGCTCATCTGGTACGTCTTCCATCGTCATCAGTGCATAGGCATCCTTCATATTTTCTTCAAGTTCTTTTAATGTCTTCCCCTGCGTCATTATCTCAGGGTGTTCAAGCAACTTCCCTACCCAGAATTTCTCACCTTTCCAATAAATCATGTTCAATTTAGTTTCCATTTTCTGCCTCACAAAATCCCTTTTAGTATCTTAGCCCAGTTTACTGAATTTGGGAACACCATACTTAATTCCAAAGATTATGTCGCCTCACCGTCTACATCAAGAGATATGTACAATGTCCCCTTAATTGCTTGGCGCCGAGATCAGCGGCGGCGGAAAGCTGTCGGCTGCATTGATTGGTTATGCAATCATTGGTCTTATACCCATTCAAGCTTCTCAATTGTAATCTCACTTCGAACGTTACCGGTATTGAACACACCCTCCGGTTCAATAAGGAGGGCCTTGTATCCATTCTCAGAAGAAGGCTTATGCTCGACTCCTTTCGGGATAACAATCATCTCCCCAGCACGCACTTCCACCTTGCGATCATGGAAGTTCATAACAAGTGTGCCCTCCATGATAATGAATGTTTCGTCCGTTTCAGGATGGCTGTGCCAAATGAAGTCACCTTTGAACTTTACGATTTTGAAGTCGTAGTTGTTCATCTTAGCAACCAAACGCACCGCGTAGTCACCCGCTGGCAACTTCCCGAATTTGTCCGAAAGGTTGATTTTTTCCACGGTCATTTTTCATCCTCCTTGCATAACGAGCAGCGTTTTCCACCTGGCATAGTCCGGGAATTGTGTCTACCTCTCGATACTCTCCGCTCCCAGACACCAAGGCTTGGTCTGCTTCGAAATCTCCATCTGGCGGTCACATGCACGAGTATTGCTTCGCTCCAGCTCTAGCAAACGTCTCTTAACCGATAATCCACCACCATATCCAACAAGCTCTCCACCACTTCCAATTATTCGATGGCAAGGGACGATTATGCTGATGGGGTTTGCCGCGTTGGCATTGCCCACAGCTCGAACAGCTCTTTCATTGCCTACATCCTTTGCTAGCTGTAAATATGTTGACGTATCTCCGTAGGGCACCTTCATGAGCGCATTCCAGACGCTTTTTTGGAAGTCAGTCCCCACCATTAATACAGGAATGTCAAACTCTCTCCTACGTCCCTTAAAATACTCATCAAGTTGCGTTCTCGTTTTCTCCAGAATTTCATCATCGTGTTCGACAAACTCGGCATTCAATGCCTTCTTGATCCTATCATCAACGGTTCTTCTCATTTCTCTGCTTCTGAAACCAAGCAAACACAGTTTGCCACAAAAAGAACCCAGTACGACTCCCCCAATCTCAGTTTTGTGAAGTTGAATGTTAATTTGGTTCATTTTTCCCTCTCTCTTTCCCTACTCATAACGGCGGGCATAACGACCCTGCGACGAGCGAAAGAAAGATGCTCTTGATTTCGGGGGACACCCTGCTTAATTCCAAAGATTATGTCGCCTTTTCATCTACATCAAGAGATATGTATGGTGTCCCCTTAATTGCACAAATCTTTATTATTCATTTGTCAGGGGTACATTCAATTTTGCCAATAAGTCAATAACAGGCTTGTTGTTTAAACTAGAAACAACACCATATAAACTTGGGATCATTATATGAGGAAAGTTTCCTTGGGCATCCTTGAGGTGTGGCTGGGGCACGTAAACAGGTTGAAAACGTGAACACAATGCATGCACATGGCCAGTGTCGGTAGAAACTATTGGGCCACCGCTATTTCCATAATTAAGTGCTTTGTCCAATACGTAATATTTGGGGTCAGCATCACTCATGACCATTTTTGTCTTATTAAAGTCTGAGGCAACAATTGCGGATGTAACCCTAGGACTTAGAGATGAACTACCTATAATCACAGGACCAATATTTTGTGCTCGAGCGGAAGATAAAGGATAGCCAAAAGAATAAACAGGCTCTCCCATTTCAAGTTGCCTTATAGAAACCTGAATGTAGGGAAAATCAGTTTTATTTTTTAACCATTCTTTCTCCGAGTTTTTCGCAAAATCAACCTTAAGAATAGCAAAGTCGAATTGTGGAATAATATGTTCAGCTGATACTAATGATACAAATTGGCACATGGCGCCTGGCCCTGTAGCTTTAGATTCCTTCGTTAGCCATGCATTATTTATATCATCTCGAGGTTCTCCATCCATGGCCTCATTTTTTGAAATGACATGCGCCGCTGTTACAAACCAACCGTCAGGCGAAACAAAAAAACCTGTTCCGGTAGGAGTGGGCATGCCATAATTTGCCTTACTCGGAAGTTCAATACAAAAGGTTGCCTCTTGAACAATTCTTAATGACTTGCGAATCATTATTTACTCGCTACTCTTAATATACTTATAATATACTTAACATCTATTTTTATACTTATTTTCTATTTTTCTATACTTATTCTATAGGTTCTATAGGCATGTATTGTATGACGAGGCACAGCAAAGTGTAGAATTCTCACTTCTCCCTGGTGGCCCATAGTGATGAAGCATCGAAAGCTTCTCCTTTGAGTTTGGCTTCTATAACCTTCTTTAATTCTCCTATGGGCACTCGAATTTGCGCCAGGCTGTCTCTCTCCCGAATGGTAACCTGCTTATCCTCTAAAGACTCGAAATCTATGGTAACGCAGAACGGGGTGCCGATTTCGTCCTGACGCCTGTACCTCCGCCCTATGCTTTGAGAATCATCGTAATCGGTCACGAAGCTCAGGCATAGTTGTTTATAAACCTCTTTAGCCAGAGGGGTTAACTTCTCATTCCTGCTTAAGGGCAAAACAGCTACCTTAATAGGAGCCAGAGAAGGGTGCAGGTGCAGGACTGTCCTCTTTTCTCCTTCGACCTCTTCTTCATCATAGGCATCAACGAGGAAAGCCAAAAGAGAGCGGTCGACGCCAGCCGAAGGCTCAATAACATAGGGAACGTACTTTTCGCCAGCCTCAGCATCATGGTAACTAAGCTCTTTGCCGCTACATTTGGCATGCTGGGTGAGGTCAAAATCGCCCCTGTTAGCGATACCCTCCAGCTCCGACCAGCCCATCGGAAAGAGATAGTCGATGTCATAACAGTCCCTGGCATAGTGAGCCAGCTCATCTTTGCCGTGCTGGCGCAGACGAAGGTTTTCCTTCCTGATACCCAGTTTGACATACCAGTCAAACCTTTCCTTGACCCAGTAATCAAGCCACTTTTCATCAGTTCCAGGCTTAACGAAGTACTCTAGCTCCATGTGCTCAAACTCCCTGGTTCTGAAGATGAAGTTGCCGGGGGTGATTTCATTGCGGAAAGATTTGCCTATCTGGGCGATGCCCAGAGGCAACTTCTTCCGGGAAGTAGTGACGACATTCTCAAAGTTTACGAATATGCCCTGAGCAGTTTCGGGGCGGAGGTAGACTATGCTTGCCTCCTCCTCCACAGGACCCATAAAAGTTTTAAACATCAGGTTGAACATGCGCGGCTCGGTCAATTCGCCATCACATTCGGGACATCCCTTGCCCTCTATTGCGTCAGCGCGCCACCTCAGGTGGCAGGACTTGCACTCTACAAGGGGGTCTGTGAAGTTATCAATGTGGCCGCTAGCAGCCCAGACCCCGGGGTGCATCATGATCGATGTGTCCAGCCCTACTACATCATCCCGCTCATGGACTATCGCCTTCCACCAGGCCTCTTTAACATTGCGCTTAAGCTCCACCCCCATAGGACCATAATCCCAGCAACTAGCCAAACCGCCATATATTTCGCTGCTGGGGAAAATAAGCCCTCTCCGCTTACACAGAGAAACGATTTTATCCATATCCACTTTAGCAGGCATCTTCAGGTCTCCTTTCTCCGATGCATCGGAGCTTAGCTTACCAGCTTTACTCACAGGCGTCAAAGGGGTGTTCACGTTCAGTACCCGAGTGACACCTTTTTCTGTCATTGCGAGGCTGGCGAAGCCAGCCGGAGCAATCTCGCTGGGGCTAAGAGATTGCCACGCTCCCGCCTGCCTGCTCGCCGTACGACTTCGGCAGGCGAGCCAAGCCTTGGCCTGCTTGCGCTAAAGCTTTAGCGAAGGCAAGCGGGCAGGTTCGCTCGCAATGACGAAAGAAAGAGGGGCTCGCAATGACATGGGCTCAGGGTGGCAAAGGGAAAAGGTCCCGGAGGAGAGCGAGTCGCTGAACAACCTCTTATTTAGCTTTTGCCCTGGCAGGCTTCAAAGACGCAAAACTCAGGTTATCCTCCTTCAAGCTAATAGCTATGGTATCTCCTTCCTTAAACTCACCCTGCAATATCTTGGTGGATATAGGATTTTCCACATACCTCTGAATAGCGCGGCGTAAGGGGCGGGCACCATATACAGGGTCGTAGCCTTTCTGGACCAACCAAGCTTTGGCTTCTGGATTTACTTCAAGCTTAATCTTACGCTCAGCCAGCCTTTTCTCTACCTCGTGAATAAGCAGGTCAATGATGCTCTTCAAATTATCTTCAGTTAGAGGATGGAATATAATGACATCATCTATCCTGTTGAGTAGCTCGGGGCGGAAGGTTCGTTTTAAGGCACTTTCTATATCGGTCTTTATTTTTTGTTCGTCTCCTCCCTCCTTACGGAGAAAACCTATACCTCCACGCTGGAATTCCTCGGTGCCCAGGTTACTGGTCATGATTACCACTGTGTTTTTGAAATCCACAGTCCGGCCATGCCCGTCGGTAAGTCGGCCATCCTCCAGCAATTGCAATAGTATGTTAAAGACGTCGGGATGAGCTTTTTCCACCTCGTCGAACAAGATGACTCGATAGGGACGGCGGCGCACTGCCTCAGTCAATTGCCCCCCCTCTTCATAGCCCACATATCCGGGAGGCGACCCGATAAGACGGGATACAGTGTGCTTTTCCATATATTCCGACATGTCCAGCCTTACCATGGTGTCTTCGTCATCAAACAGAAACTCGGCTAAAGCACGAGCCAGCTCGGTTTTCCCCACGCCGGTAGGGCCAAGGAAGATGAAACTGCCAATAGGACGTTTGGGGTCTTTAAGCCCGGCTCGGCCTCGCCTGATAGCCTCAGAAACGGCTGCCACTGCCTCCTCCTGGTCCACTATCCTCTGGTGAATCCTTTCCTCCATGTGGACCAATTTATCAGTTTCCGTTTCCAGCATCCGGGAAACAGGTATGCCCGTCCACTGAGCCACCAATTTGGCAATGTCCTCCTCGTCTACCACACTGTCAATTTTCTTCTCTTTTTGCCACTTGAGTTTGGCCTGGTTGTACTCCTGTTCCAAACGTATCCTTTCTGCTTTCAATTCAGTAGCCTTTTGATAATCCTGCCGTTGCGAAGCAGCATCTTCCTCATCGCGCAGGTGTTTCATTTTGCGGTCCAAAGTTTTAACTTCCTCGGGAGCGCTTTCCATATCAAGACGTAGCTTACTGGCTGCTTCGTCAATCAAGTCAATTGCCTTGTCAGGCAAAAATCTATCGGATATATACCTCTGGCTCAGCTTGGCAGCAGCCACCAGGGCGGAATCCTCGATCTTTATTTTGTGATGTGCTTCATATCGAGGACGAAGTCCTCGAAGCATCTCTATGGTAGCTTCTACGCTAGGTTCATCAAGATAAACAGGACTGAAACGTCTCTCCAGAGCTCTATCTTTCTCCACGTGCTTTCGATATTCATCTAATGTAGTGGCTCCGATACATTGAATCTCACCACGAGCCAGCGCTGGCTTCAGCATATTGCTGGCGTCGATCGCCCCTTCAGCAGCCCCAGCCCCGACCACGGTATGAAGCTCATCAATGAACATGATGACTTCGCCAGCCGCCTGCCGGACTTCATCTAAGACTGCCTTCAATCTTTCTTCAAACTCTCCGCGGAATTTGCTTCCGGCTACCAGTGCTCCCATATCCAAAGCCACCACCTTCTTCCCTTTCAGGGAATCGGGAACATCTTCAGCGGCAATCTTCTGAGCTAACCCTTCAGCAATAGCCGTTTTGCCCACGCCGGCGTCGCCAATAATCACGGGGTTATTCTTGGTGCGCCGGGAAAGTATCTGTATCACACGTTTGATTTCGTTTTCCCGCCCGATTACAGGGTCGAGTTTGCCTTGACGAGCTAATTCCGTGAGGTCATGCCCGTACTTTTCCAGGGAGCGGTACTTGCTTTCCGCCTGACGGTCGGTGACTCGATGACCGCCACGGATTTTCTGCAAGGCTTGATAAATCTTTTCCTGGGTAACACCAAATTCAGCTAGAATTGTTGCGGCTTCACCTCTGGTTTCCCCGGCAATAGCAATGAGCAAATGCTCAGTACTGACAAACTCATCCTTGAGCCTGTCAGCTTCCTTGTTAGCGTTTTCGAGAAGAGTGGAAATCCGCGGGGTAGCATAAATTTGCGTTGCTTCATAAGCTATCTTGGGAAAACCCTCAAGCGTTGCTCCTACCCGCTTTTTTACCACCTCAATATCCACACCGAGCAGCTGTAATATGTCCCTGGTTACCCCCTTTTCCTGCTCCAGCAAAGCCAACAAGACATGCTCCACATCCCACTGGTTATGGCGATAGCGACGAACTAGCTCCTGTGAGGCTGCTAAAACCTCTTGCGCCTGTTCAGTAAATCTCTCCGGTTTCAACTTTCTATACCTCCTTCCATTCTGCGTCTTCTATTATGTCCTCTATCATGTCTTCTATTTCAGTTTCTCCAATCATTTTGACTTTCTTTTCCATCTCTTCAAGTTGGCGTTGCATATCTCTCATCCTTTGCATCAACCTCAACACTACCTCTACCCCAGCCATATTAACGCCACAATCGCACATCAGAGCCTTAACGTAGCGCAACCGTTCAATGTCTTCCTCGGAATAGAGGCGGATATTGCCGCTCGAGCGCTGGGGCTGGACCAGCCCCAGCCTTTCGTAATAGCGCAATGTGTGAGCCTCTATGCCTATCATCCTAGCGGCTACGCTTATTACATATCTCGGTCTAGATTCCCATTCCATCATCGTGGCACCTCGCTTTATGCGGGTCGCAGAGACCGCAATCTCTCAAATAGTTTTCTTTCCTCCTCGGTCAAATTGGTGGGCAGGACCACCCTTACCTTAGCAAACATATTGCCATAATCTGAATTGCCTAACTTCGGCATGCCCTTCCCTGCCAGGCGAAAAACTTTGCCGTTTTGAGTCTCCGGTGGAATTTTAAGAGATAGGTTGCCGTTCAAAGTGGGCAATCCGACCTCGCCACCCAGCATGGCGGCGCTTAAAGGCACCGAGACTTCAGTGTAAAGGTCATCTCCTTTGCGCTCAAAGACTTGGTGAGGCAGAACTTTCGCCACCAGATAAAGGTCACCTTTGTTGCCCTCAGCACGGCTAGGGCCGCCTTCCCCAGCTATACGAATCCTCGAACCATCTCTAACGCCTGCGGGAATCTTAACTTCCAGGCGCTTGGGAATTACCTTCCCACCGGCACCGTTGCAAATAGTACAGACTCGATTGCCTACCTTGCCTGTGCCGCCGCAAGCTGTACAAGGCTCTTCGGTCTCAAGCTGTATAACCCGCGCAGAGCCATGGTAAGCTTCTTCAAGACTTACCTCAATTGGGGACTCTATATCCTGACCACGTTGTGGCCCACGCCTCATCCTGGAACCTATGCCAGCATCGCCGAACAGACTTGAGAAAATATCGCCAAAGCCGCTGGAGTCGCCATATTCGAAAGTTGTGCCACCTTTGCCAAAATCCCACCGGACTCCCTCCTGTCCTCCAGCTTTAGCAAATTGCTCAGCATATTCCCACTGGTCACCAAACTGGTCGTACTTCTTGCGTTTCTCAGTATTGGACAGGACTTCATAAGCAGCGTTTATCTCTTTAAATCTTGCCTCAGCTGATTTGTCGCCAGGGTTGAGGTCGGGATGATGTTTGCGCGCCAGACGGCGGTAGGCCTGCTTGATGTCTTTTTCCGAAGCATTCCTACCTACGCCTAAAATCTGATAATAGTCCTTGCCTGCCATATCTCTACACCAATAATTTTGTTTTAAATTATAAAATCATTTAATATTTTTGTCAAATCCGTTTAATAAGCATGATAAACTTGTTTAACTTTCTTATAATGTTTAGCGAATTTGAGAATGCTGCTCAGCAAAAAATTAGATAGGCGAGACAAACGGCTATAACAGAGAGGAAATGGCTATTGCAGGGCCCCACTCTCAGATTTCAGCAAATCGATGAACTGTCTTAAAATTCTGGCGGTAGCTCCCCAGATGATATGACCTTCATACTCATAAGCGTAAGAATCTTGCTTGAAATTGGCTTCATCCATCAGAAATGGCAGGGGAACAGAAAAGGCTCCTTTGACTTCTCTGCCATTGGTCTTCAAAGAGCGAGGAGTGGGTATGAAGGCGACAAAAGGCGAAATAACATAGTTAGTGACAAAGGTTGTGATATCGTCAAGCTCCCCTAAAATTTCAATATCTTGAGCCTCTAAACCTATCTCTTCTTTACTTTCCCTGAGAGCAGTCTGGAGTAAGCTGGAATCAGACGGCTCCTGGGTTCCCCCAGGAAAGCAGACCTGCCCTTTGTGAAAGACTACCTCATCGCTTCTTTCGGTAAGCAGAACATGATATTGCCCCTGGTTATAAAAAATAGGCATAAGCACTGCCGAAGCTTTAAGGTTTTCGCCAGTGATTTTCTTTTTCTCACGATTACGGAAGATTTTTTCAATCTGCTGTTTCACGGCGTTGTGATTATACCACTTCCCAAGACGTCAAATATTCGCAAATTCAGTAGCTAAAAGTTGTCGCATAAGCGTTTAAGGGTTATACTTGAAGATTATGGCGATAAAACAAGACTATTATGAAGTGCTGGGAGTGCCTCGGAACGCCAGTGATGAGGAAATTAAGAGGGCGTTTCGCAAATTAGCTTTCCAGTACCATCCTGACCGCAATAAAGAGCCAGGAGCCGAAGATAAATTTAAGGAAATAAACGAGGCCTACCAAGTTCTTTCCGACCCTGAGAAAAGGAACAGGTATGACCACTACGGCCGGGTAGATGTTGAGGGAGGCTTTCCCGATTTTGGCTTTGGTGGCTTGGGAGATATTTTTGAATCCTTCTGGGATGGTTTTGGCACCATTTTTGGTGGGCGCACTGCTCAGCGTGTTCCCCAGCAGGGAGATAGCCTACAAAGTCACTTTACTCTTTCCTTTGAGGAGGCGGTATTCGGCTGTAGCAAAGAAGTTGAAATACCCCGCATCGAGTTCTGCCCCTCATGCCATGGTATCGGCAGCGAGCCGGGGACAAATCCTGAGACCTGTCCCAATTGTCGCGGCACAGGGCAAGTAAGGAGAGTTCAGCAAAGCATTTTTGGCCGTTACACCAGTACCACCACTTGCTCTCGCTGTGGAGGCAATGGCACTGTGATAAGTCACCCTTGTTCTCAATGCCAGGGGAGGGGAAGAATAAAGGTGAAGCGCAAAATAAAGGTTACTATTCCAGCTGGTGTGGATGAAGGACATCGATTACGCTTGGATGGAGAGGGGAGTGCCGGCGTATATGGAGGCCCCCCCGGCGACCTCTATGTTACTTTTTCAGTAAAGCCACACAATTTCTTCCATAGAGATGGCAGTGACATTCTTTATGAGTTACCCATCAATTTTGCTCAAGCTGCTTTGGGTGACGAGGTGAAAGTGCCATCATTAGATGGAAAGGTAGATTTAAAAATACCACCAGGAACTCAAAATGGGAAAACCTTTCGCTGTAAAGGCAAGGGAATCCCCTATATTGACGGCAGGGGCAGAGGAGACTTGCTGGTCAAAGTAGTCATAACAACTCCACAACACCTGGATAAAAACCAGCGCCATCTTTTTGAAGAATTGTCTAAGGTACTACCTCGGGCTGAACCGCCTCAAGACAATTAATCCGGAGAGCAGCGCTGGCTTGCTACCAGTCCTTTGAACTTGCTCAATACTCGACTGGGAGGCAAACCTTCAAAAAGGATCCCATAAATAAGGTTGATAATGGGTAATTTGCACCCTTGGGTTTTCGCCAACCGGTGGACTGCTGCAGTGGTGGCGACTCCTTCAGCGACGTGTGTCATGGAGGCAGATATCTCAGATAAAGAGCGACCTTTAGCTAGTTCATAGCCAACATAATGATTGCGGCTGAGAGTGCTGGCGCAAGTAGTTATCAGGTCGCCTAAACCGGCTAGACCATAAAAAGTGCCAGCCCTAGCCCCCAAAGTTACCCCCAGAGAAACAACCTCATCCCACCCCCAGGCGATGAAAGCTCCTTTAGCATTGTCACCCAAGCCTAAGCCATCTATCATGCCGGCACCTAGAGCTATAATGTTTTTCAGAGCTCCGCCCAATTCAACTCCGATAACATCATCGCTGGTAGATAGAACGAATTTGGGCGACTCCATCAGTACCTTCGCTCTTTCCGCTAAAGCTATGTCCTGAGCGGCAATGACCGAAACAGCCGGGAGGCCCTGGGCGATTTCCCCGGCCAAATTAGGACCAGAAAGAACACAAATTTGCCCTCTTAAGGAAGGAGCAATTTCCTCTGCCAGCACTTGTGACATCCTTTTACCGCTATCTACTTCCAATCCCTTGGCGGCGCTCATCAATAGCATCGAATTAGTCAGATAATCCTTGGCTTGCCTGACATTTTCCCTCAACTTTTGAGAGGGAACCGCCCAGATCACCAGGTTGGCCTCGCTTAAGGCTTCCCCAATGTGGCTAGTAGATGAATAGCTACGCCGTCCTTGATTTAGCTTTTCGGCTTCAGCCTTGCTTCGCGTCCACAGTGTTACCGCTGCTCCTTTATCACTCAGCAAAGCACCTAAAGTATTGCCCCAAGAGGTATTGCCTATGACAGTGACTTTCAGGCATGGCCTCTCGCGCTTTTTTACCATAATCGGCGTTCAGTGCCTTGTCTTAAGCGTTTTATATTGTCCTGATGCTGGTAGACGAGCAATGCGGTAACTACTAACCCATAAACTAGATAGATGAGAGGGAAGTTATACAAGATGGTTAAGGGTATCATTAAGCAACAAGCAGCGAAGGCTCCCAGAAGAGAACCAAGAGACATATGTCGGCTGCGTAATGCTGCTATAGCCAAAACTTCGGCACCAAATATACCCGCGGGAGGGAAAATAGCGAACAATGTGCCAAAATAGGCGGTTACACCTCTACCACCCCTAAACTTGGCAAATACAGGCCAGGTATGTCCTGCCACTGCCGCCAAGCCAGCTACAACCTGGGCTACATGCTGCCAGTTAAGAGATACGCTACCAATGGCTAAAACGCCGCTGCCTTTATCTATAATTACTGTGGCTAGCATGACCGCCACAGTAGCCTTAACCACATCGAGAACCAGAGTTAAAACGCCAAGCTTGGTCCCTACGGTTCTCATAACGTTAGTGGCGCCAGTCTTGCCGCTTCCATGTTCTCTGACATCAACGCCACTCTTAAATTTGCCTATTATCAGGCCAAAGGGAATGGAACCAAGGAGATAAGCAATGACTACCACAGCCACAAACTTAGCTATCATCATGCTTTTACCCCTGTCTTTTTACTGATTTTGCGAGCAGTTTTGGTGAAAATTAGCTTCAAAGGAACGCCGCGAAAACCAAAGCTCTGGCGAAGCTTATTTTCTAAGTAGCGTCGATAAGAAAAATGAACCAGCTTAGGATCGTTAACCTGAAGAACAAAAGTGGCTGGCTGAGATTCATCTTGATAGGCTCGAACAACGCCCAAGCGTCTAGAACCTACGCGGGGTGGGGGATAGCTACTTACTGCCTGTTTGACCAGTTCATTAACTTCCGATTGAGGTATCCGTTTTTGTCTTTCCTGCCAGATTTCCCAAGCTTGAGGTAGAATCCTGTTTATCCCCTGTCCTAGTTTGGCCGAGATGTAAATAACAGGTGTGTAGGAGACAAATCTAAGTCTTCGTTCCAAGTTTCCTTTAAATTCCTGCCTTTGTTCTCGGGGAACAAGGTCCCATTTATTAACCACGAGCACCATGCCCTTTCCAACCTCAATAATATAGCCCGCGATATGCATATCTTGGGCAGTAATAAATTCACTGGCATCAATCAACAATAAGGCAACATCACAGCGGTTGATAGCCTGAAGAGCGCGCAGCAGACTATAATAATCCACTCCCGCATCGACCCTGCCACGCCGCTTAATTCCAGCGGTGTCGACAAGCAAGATCTCCTTGTCATCCCACTTCATTATGGCATCCAGCGAGTCACGAGTCGTCCCCGGAGACTCATGGACAATGGCCCTTTCATCGCCTAGCAAGGCATTCAACAAAGTTGACTTGCCGACATTAGGTCGCCCCACGATGGCTAATTTAGCTTCTGTCGACTCGGCAATACCGATAGGTTCTGGAGGCAAAGAAGCCAACACGGCATCCATTAGTTCATCTATCCCTCGATTATGGTGAGCGCTGATGGCGATAGGCTCGCCCATGCCTAAGCGATAGAAATCGGCTACCTGATTTGCTTGTTTGGTAGAATCTACCTTGTTTACTGCTAGTATGATAGGCTTATTGGCGGCACGCAGCACACCAGCAATTTCTTCATCGGCAGCAATAGCGCCGTCTTTAACATCTACCAGAAAGATGATGACATCCGCCTGGGCAATAGCTGCTTCAACCTGCTGTTTGACTTTTCGCTCCAAAGACCCTTGTGGGTTTGTTTGCCAGCCACCAGTGTCAACCACAGTCAGCTCCTGCCCCTGCCAGGAAACAAAAGCAAAAACACGGTCCCTGGTGGTTCCCGGCAAATCCGCAACCACAGCTACCTGCCTGCCCGCCAAGCGGTTAAGCAAGGTGGACTTGCCCACGTTAGTTCTACCTACAATGGCTACAATAGGCCTGGTCATTTGCCTGATACCCTAGAATTTGACAGCAGCTTCACCAGTAATGCTTTTTGCAGATGAAGCCTGTTTTCGGCCTGGTCAAAGACTACTGAACGGGGGTCATCTAGCAGCCCGGCGGCAATTTCCTCGCCATGGTGGGCCGGCAAGGGATGCATAAATAAAACGCCCCTTTTAGCCAAGTTTAATAATTTATTATCCACCTGATAGCCTGAAAAGGCACGACGACGTTTCTTTGCTTCCGCCTCCTGGCCCATGCTGACCCACACATCGGTATATATGATGTCAGCCCCTTTGGCTGCTTCGTGAGGATCGTTGGTCAACAGAATCTGGCTGCCACTCCGAGCAGCGAATCCCTTCCCCTTAGTCAATACCTCCCCTTTGATTTCATAGCCTGGCGGAGAGGCGAGGCGGAAATTCATACCCACTAGGCAGGCAGAGAGAAGCAAGCTGTTGGCGACATTGTTGCCATCGCCAATGAAGACTAAAGTCAAACCGGAAAGTCTCCCTTTCCTTTCATAAATAGTGAGAAGGTCGGAAAGAGCCTGACAGGGGTGTTCCAGGTCGGAAAGGGCATTAATCACAGGCACAGAAGAATAACCACCGAGAACGCTCAGAGTCTCATGGGAAAATGTCCGAGCGGCGATGCCGTCGACATAGCGACAGAGCACCCGAGCTATGTCAGCCTCTGACTCTCGCTTGCCCAAGCCCACCTCTTCTGGAGATAGGTAGATGCTGTGTCCGCCCAGCTGATACATAGCCATCTCGAAACTGACCCTGGTTCGCAAGGAAGGCTTCTCAAAGAGGAGAGCTAAGGTTCTTCCGGAAAAGAGAGGCGGCGCTCCCTCCTGTTTCATACGCTGGGCTTGCTTTATGAGTTGCTCAATTTCCTTGTGGTTAAGGTCAGCTATTGAGAGCAAATCCTTTTTCATCTTTCGTCTCTCTTGATACTACTTCAACGTATCACGTTTGTCAATTCGTAGGACACAGCTTTAAACAAGCTCCAGAGTTGTGACTGAAATAGTAAACGGCTTGTACTGTGTTACAATAAAACCAACACCTGACATTCAAGACGACTTACTCCTGATTCTATTATGAGAGGATGAACTAGACTGTCAGGCTTCATTATTATGTCAACTATTTTGTAGTATGACGGTGGCAAAATATGGAGATAAAAGTGAAATGTCATTCAGGCTACGTCTATGCTGAGGAACCACGGTCCTTTGTCTGGCAAGGAAAGGAACTGGGCATAAAGTCAATAGAAAAAGCCTGGCAGGAACCAGGCAAAAGGCTGTTCAGAGTTGTTACTCAGGATGGCAAACTATTTGAACTGTGTTACAATGAAGCCGATGACCGCTGGTCTGCGGTTGAATTGATACTCTAAGGAGAATTCATGAAAGAGATTTTTGAAATTCTGGAACAGAATGCCCGGGCAACTCCAGCACAGATTTCCACCATGGTGGGTAAACCCATCAGAGAAGTAGAGAAAGTAATTAAGCAAGCTGAGAAAGATGGGACTATTCTGAAATATAAAGCGATAATAAATTGGCCTAAATTAGAAAAGGAAGATATATGGGCTTTAATCGAAGTCAGAGTAACACCACAACGCGGTGTTGGCTTCGATGCCATTGCTGAGCGCATTTATCAATTCCCCGAAGTGTATTCTGCCTATCTAGTCTCCGGCACCTATGACCTATCTATATTAGTGAGAGGCAAAAATATGCAGGAAATTTCCAGCTTTGTCGCAGAGAAACTAGCTCCTCTAGACCAGGTGCAAAGTTCCGTCACCCATTTTCTGCTCAAACGATATAAGGAGTATGGGGAAACTTTTCACCTTCCTAAGGAAACAAATAGACGTTTACCAATAACGCCGTAATATGCCAAAGACAAAGTCCACTGCAACCGAAGCCCCGGATAACCTGATTTCACAAAAGGTGGCTACGCTGCCACCATCAGGCATCAGGAAGTTCTTCGACCTGCTTTCCTCCATGGAAGACGTTATCTCGCTTGGCATAGGTGAGCCTGATTTCGTTACTCCCTGGCATATCAGGGAGGCCGGCATATATTCTCTGGAAAAAGGCTATACCATGTATACCTCGAATTCCGGCATGCCGGAACTACGCCAGGAATTGGCCACCTATTTGGAGCTTCATTACGGGGTAAGCTATCATCCTGAGCACGAAATTCTTATCACTGCAGGAAGTAGTGAAGGATTAGACCTTGTTCTGAGAGCAATTATCAATCCCGGTGACGAGGTCATAATCCCCAACCCTTGCTATGTGGCTTATCCTGCCGACATCACTCTGGCTGGCGGCACGCCTATTCTTGTTCCCACAAATGAAAAGAACAACTTCGTCATCAGGGCCACCGATATCGAAGCCAAGATTACGAAGAAGACGAAGGCTATTTTAATAGGTTACCCGGCGAATCCCACGGGTGCAGTCATGTCCAAAAAAGAAGCTGATGCCATTGCCGAGCTGGCTAAAAAGCATGACCTATTGGTGATATCTGATGAGATATATGCCCGTTTGGTCTACGGAGTCGAACATATCTGCTTTCCCAGCCTTCCCGGGATGAAGAAGCGTACCATCCTGATTAGCGGATTTTCCAAATCTCATGCTATGACTGGTTGGCGTATTGGCTATGTGGCAGCCGACCGTCGTTTCATCCAGGCTCTGACAAAAATTCATCAGTACACCTTGCTTTGTGCCCCGACTATGACTCAGATGGCAGCCATCGAGGCCTTAAGAAACGGTGAAGACGAGGTCGAAAAGATGGTTCAAGAGTACAACAGACGCCGTCGCTTCATGGTCAAGAGATTGAATGAAATTGGTCTGCCCTGTTTTGAGCCCAAGGGCGCTTTCTTTGCCTTTCCCTCTATAAAAGCTACCGGAATGAATTCAGAGGAGTTTGCTGAAAAGCTGCTATTGGCAGAAAAGGTTGCTGTGGTCCCGGGCATCGCCTTCGGACCATGTGGTGAGGGTTTTGTCCGCTGCTGTTACGCTACTTCGTTACCCAATATCGAGGAAGCACTGAAAAGAATGGACAGATTCATAAGAAAAAGCAGGCGATCCACAGCATAAGAGGCAAATTAGAAACAAGTTTGATTTTTGTCCATTTCTTCCGATTTGTGATATGTGACTCGATTCCCGCTCCTTTTTATGCTAGCATGCACTAACTACTGAAATTCTACGTAGATTTTCTCAGGAGGTAAATTAGTTATGGCTGGAGAAAAAGAAAAAAAGGCGATAAACCGGCTGAAATCAATGCACCCGCTCAGGGCCAAGGTAAATGAAACATATCTAAAGAGTGTTGAAGCTATACAAGCAGGCAAACCCGCCGTCTGGGGTATGCTCAATTTTTACTATGGCGACCCCATTCTGAAAGCCATGGACATAGAAGTAGTTTATCCCGAAAACTATGGCGCCATTGCCGCAGCTACAGGAGTTGCCCGGCAATACCTGGACCGGGCTGATGCCGAGGGCTTTCCCACCCACCTTTGCGGTTACAGCCTGACTACCCTAGGCTATGCGTCCAGGATGATGAAAGAATTGCAAGGGCAGATACCTCCAGAAGCGCCCTTCGGAGGAATGCCCAAGCCCCTATTTCTAATGTCCTCAGCTGCCATCTGCGATGCCAGGTACAAGTGGTTCCAGGCGCTGGGACGCTACATGGATGTCCCGGTATGGCCATTGGAAGCTCCTCTGCCCGGCATCAAGGAATTCTTTCTTGAGGGCGATTATGACAGGATGGTGAAACTGGGAGTCAAGCACCTGAGAGATTTTGTTGCTTTCGTAGAAGGCATGGTGGGCAAGAAGATGGACTGGGACAAGCTGGATAAAACAGCGAACCTAATGATAGAGGTTAACCGAGTTTGGCACGAGGTCAATGAACTACGCAAGGCAAGGCCTTGTCCAATGCACAGCCGGGATTTCTGGAGCGCCATGCCCGCTGCCCTGTTCCTAGCTGGCGACCTCGAGGACTCATTGCGACTCTACCAAGATATGTACAAGGAGGTCAAAGATAGAGTCAATAACCATGTAGGCACCATCCCCGATGAGAAATACCGGCTGGTATTCGCCGAGCTTCCCCCCTGGCATAGCCTGGCCTTCTTCGACAGGCTGGCTGAGAGAGGATGGAACTTCGTCATTGAGAGTGTTGGCTACCATCCACCTATACCCATGGACCTCAGCAAGGTCAGTGACCCGCTGGAGCGCATCACCAAATTCAGCCTCCAGTTTCTTGTCGGCTACTACGAAGATGCCCGAAAACAGAGCGTGCTCGGCGGCACCACCGCCTATCCTTACCTGAAGTATGCCAAGGAATGGAAGTGCGACGGGGCGCTTCTTCATCCCCTTATCACCTGCCGCAGCGCCTCTACCCACCTTCCATATGTCTCAGACATGCTCATGGAGAAGTTGAAGGTGCCTTCACTAAGCATCGAAGGCGATATCGTGGACCTCCGCCTGTTCAACCCGGAAGACGCCTTAGCCAAAGCAGAGCCATTCGAGGAAACCATGGAGCACTACAGAAAGATAAGGAAACAGGCCGGGTTCGACTGGTGAAATAGTCCAGGATTTCCATCTAACAAGGAGGCAGCGATGTCAGACAAAAACAAAGGTCTCAGCAAAGCCCGGGAAATCTACTCAAATAGCTCACAGAGAGCCAGGGAGCTCAAGGCAGCGGGCAAAAAGATAATAGGCTATCCTTGTGTCTATGTCCCACTGGAAATGCTTACTGCCCTTGACCTTGTCCCCTACCGGACATGCGGCGATATAAAGGAGCCAGTCACTGAAGCAAACAGGGTTCTGCCTGGTTCATTCTGCCCTATTATGCGCACCTGCCTCGACTGCGCCCTGAAGGGCAAAAACGATTTCCTTGATGGCATGGCTACCATTCACTCCAGTGACCCCCAGGAAAAAACAGCTCGCATCTGGGAATCTTATACCAACTATCCCTACTTCCACTTCATAGACATGCCCATCACAGTTCGCCCCGAAGCCCTCGAATACTTCAAAAGCCAGCTACACGATTTCAGAAAGACTCTGGAGGCTTTCACCGGAAAGAAATTGTCCACAGATAAACTTGAGGCAGCTATTAAATCTCATAACCGGCAGCGAACTTTGGTGAGAGAACTATACGAGCTAACAAAGCCGTCTCCACCTCGTATCTCGGGAACGGAAATCACTCAGGTAGTAAAAGCGCTGTCGAGCCTGCCTGTAGTTGAAGGAAATGACTTGCTAACTGAGACTATAAGCGAAGTCAAAAACCGTACCGCTGGACCGGAAAAGAAATCAGTACGTCTCCTCATATGGAGCAGCACCCTTGACGATACCGACATCATGCAAGTATTTGAGGCTAAGGCAAATGTGGTGATGAACGAAAGCTGCGGCGGCATCAGAGCTTACAGAGCCGAGGTGAAATTCACTGCCGACCCGCTGGAAGGACTGGCCGACTACTATCTCAACGAAATCACCTGCGCCCGCACCTTCAGGCAGGCTACTCTCGGCGAGACCAGAAAGGACTATACCCAAGACCTGCAAAGCCGTTTCGGCTATCTTAAAGGCATCATCAAAGAATGGAAAATCAACGGCGCCATAATGCTGCTCGTCAGGTATTGTGACCCCTTTGCCTTTGAAATGCCATCGCTTAAAGATTATTTCAACAGTCTCGGCGTCCCCAGCACCTACATAGAATACGACTACACTACAGGAGCCCTGGCCCCATTGAGAACCAGGGTCGAAGCCTTCCTTGAGACAATCAGCTAATAGCAACCCACCAGGAGGTCTACTTGTACTTCGCCGGTGTTGACATAGGTTCCACCATGACCAAAGTCGTGCTCATGGACAAGAGCAGCAATTTACTTTCGACCATCAAGGGCCCCACCGGTCCGGAGTATCGCCAGCTTGCCAACGAGGTTATGCGACAGGCACTGGAGCAAGCCAGCCTGCAGATTGATGACATCTCCTATATCGTAGCTACAGGCTATGGACGGCTCAACGTCCCTTTCGCAGACCTCCAAATAACAGAGCTTTCTTGCCATGCCAGAGGCGTCTCCAGTCTCTTTCCCAATGTCAGGACTGCCATTGATATAGGCGGTCAAGATGCCAAGTGTATGAAAATTGATAACGGCAGGCTGATTAGCTTTGTTATGAACGACAAGTGCGCCGCTGGGACCGGCAGGTTCCTTGAAGTAACTGCGGCTACACTTGGCATCAAGCTGGAAGACATGGGAGACATCTCTCTGAAAGCCACCCAAAAAATCCAGATAAGCAACTTGTGCACCATCTTCGCCCAGCAGGAAGTGGTGGCTCTACTTTCTCGCGGGGAAAAAGTGGAGAACATCCTGGCCGGACTTCATGATGCCCTGGCCAGCCGCGTAGCAGCACTGGCACGGCGGCTCGGGATAGAGCCTGACCTAGTGCTCACTGGCGGCGTGGCGCCACTTCTCACCGGGGCACTTGGTGCTGCCATCCTGGCAAAAGAAATCTACACGAAAGCTATGGCAGCGAGTGAGGCCTTGCCCACAACATCACGGCGGTTAGAAAAAGCCACATTCTCCAATTCGGAGCAGCGATGAACTGGTTCATGGGCATTGACATAGGCTCAGCATATAGCAAAGGTGTCATAATCAAAGACCTCGAGCTTGTTGCTTCACATATAATCATATCTGGAGCTAACTACCGAAAATCTGCCGAGGCCATAAGAACGGAGTTAACAAAAAAGCTCAACCTGACTCAAAATGAAATAGCTAATACTGTTGCCACCGGTTCCGGTGCCGACAATGTCTATTTTGCCAGCCAGAAGGCAAGCGATATAGTCTGTACCGCCCGAGGCATAAACAACGTCTTCCCGCAAGCCAGGACTGTCATTGATGTAGCCAGTCAATCCACTAGGGTAATACGGCTAAACGAAGAGGGAATTGTCACCAACTTCACCGTAAGCGAGAAATGTGCCGCTGGCAGCGGCCACTTTATTGAGGTCATCGCCAACGTGCTGCGCATAAATTTGAGCGATTTCGGCCCGCTTGCCGCTAGATCAAAGACTCCCATCACATTTAGTACGGGCTGCGCTGTTTTCGGTGAATCCGAAGCCATCACCAGAATAAGCGAAGGCATCCCCAAAGAAGACATCGCCGCTGGTGTAAATAAAGCTCTGGCCAGCAAGATTTCCTCATTGGTCAAGAAGATTAAACTGGAGGTGCCTTGCGCCATCTGCGGCGGCGGTGCCCTCAACACCCCTCTCGTCAAGACTATAGAAAGCGAATTGAACACCAACCTCCTGGTACCAACACGCCCACAACTCATTACCGCCCTTGGCGCCGCCATAATCGCTAGGACTGCAGCAACTTTGCAATCGACCAAAAAGTAGAACTGCCAGACTCCTCTAGACAAATAGCAAATGGATTTCAGATACTCTGCGAGTTGTAAACGAACAAGGGGGCAAGGTCTTGACAAGAACTGATAAGGATTGTAGCATTTTATCATAGCCGATTTGTTCGAAAACGACTGACCCAATACAGCAAGCAGAGGTTCAGCAAATTTGGAGGGGCAGATGAAAATAATAGTCACGAGTATTGTACTAGCCATTGTACTAGCTTTAATCTTTTCCTTGCCGGCTCTAGCTCAGGAAAACGGCACCATCACCATCACTATGACAGGAGCCAATGAAATTTCCATTAGCCTGGATAAGACACAATGGCCTCTCGGGAACGTGGCTTCAAACACAGAGTATGAGACAAGCCCGCCGATAGAGTGGTGCATACTGACCGTACAGGGCAATTGTAATGTAAACACCTTTATTGTAGGGGATGATGCTAAATGGGTTAGCGATCCCGGCGCCTATAAATGGACGCTGAGCAATGATGGCACTAATGGTGAGCACATCTATGGGTTATGGTTCCGCATATCTGGCGATACCACAAGAGGACCTTTAGTCAATGGTTATGTCCCTGTCACCAAAACACAAGGCGAATTCTGGCCTTATTCTGGGGGCTCAGGCTCAAGCTTAGCGCCCGGGGATACCAAAAAATTTGGTTTGAGATTGCTGACGCCCACATATTTCGTTAGTGGCCGGCAGATGCAAACCCAGATCACCATAAGCGCGGTAGCTGCTTGATGGTAGGGCGTATCAAATTAGCTGGATTCATTGCCAGTTTACTGGTCATCTTTCTGCCTGCTTTCACTCTGGCTCAGGACATCAACCTCGGCGTCTCCCCTGGTGAGGTAAGAATAGATGACTTGCCCCCGGGAGAGACAGCAGAATTCAATCTGACCATTTACAATAAGGATGATGTACCCCATGTCTTTACCCTCGCCACTTTTCAACCTCCAGAAGAGGAAAGACGAGAAGGGAGAGCTGAATTCCCCGATGATAGCTGGATAAGCTTTTCTTCTCAAGAAATCGAGGTGGCCGCTAATTCTCAGGCCAATGTAACAGTAACGGTAGCTATACCACAAGAGCAAAAATGGGCAGACCAAGACTGGGAGACATGGCTGGGAGTTGCTGCTGAATCCAGTGACCTCTTAAGTGCAAAGTTATATGTTCGTTGTCTAGTATCCACAGCGAGAGGCAAGTCCAATATAGTATTGTTCGCCGGGGTTGCTGTAGCCATAGTACTTCTTGGCTATGGTAGCTACTATTACCTCAGGCGCAGAACCAAGCCTGAATAACCTTTAAGCTTCAGCGCATCAGCCTCCAGTTCTGTACTTCAGCGCCATTTCCAGAGGTTCGTAGTACTAAATTCTATTACAAAACAGTACTGATAGGTGATTCCCACAGACCTAGCTAGCTGATATCCTAAAGATATTAGAGAGCATGATGCAACAGGTAGAGCAACATGACAATAGCTAGTTCCACCTCGCAAAGTTATGAAACTAAGCTGGTCGAGAAGCTGCACTCAGCCGACAGCGCAGCCATGGAGGAATTCTATAATCTTTACAGGACTAGACTCTACACTCTGATATTGGAGCAAGTGGACCGAGACGAGGCCGTAGCTGAGGATTTGGTTCAGGAAGTATTCCTGGCTGCCCTAGGTTCACTGGACAAATTTCGTGGTGACAGCCAGCTTTACACCTGGCTGCGCAGTATCGCACTCCACAAGATAAATGACTTTTATCGTCGCCAGACGAGAGAACCTAAACCTGAGAAATCGCTCCCCGATTTTAGTGCCCTTGAACTAGAGCAAATTGGAGACGATGGCCAAGCGATCCTCAATACGATGGAGTCCGAAGAGATTCGCCAGTCAGTTCACCAGGCTTTGGCAGGCCTGCCTCAAGATTATCAAGACGTGCTGGTATTGAAATACCTCAAAGATATGCCCGTGCTCGCGATAAGCCAGATTATGGGCCGTTCACCAAAGTCGGTTGAGGGATTGTTGTCGCGGGCCCGGAAGGCTATGCGGGATAACCTGGGGAACAACCACAACCACCACGAACCTTGATTATAGCCTCCCATATAATTTTGGCACAGAATTCCCCTCCAGATTATATAGCCGTTTAATTTTATTCTAACTTCGGATTCAATCTGCGGGAGCCCACAAAGAGCTCCCGCTTCGATGAGAGGAAGCTATGGTGAAGATACTGTCATTGTTACTGCCTGGAAAGCGTTGACCAGGCCATATCCCACACCATCTCCAGCGATGGCAGTGCAACTATTTTCAATAGCCCAGCGCACTTCATCATTGACTCTGCCATTGCCGTTAGTATCCTCAGCAACGCTGAAAACCAGCGCAGCCACGCCTGAGACATGAGCCGCGGCTGCCGAGGTGCCAGTCTTATAGCCATATTGATTGTGGGGCAATTCAGAGTAAATGTTAAAGCCTGGAGCAGCTACATCCACCCAGTCGCCATAGCTGGATAACAAAGCTAAAGAATTGTTTTCATTGGTACCAGCCACCGCCAGACAATTGTCATAATAAGCCGGGTAGGAAGGCTCCGACGTGCCTTTATTGCCTGCCGCTGCTATGATTATCGCTCCCTGGCTCCAGGCATAGTTTACCGCTTCCCCCAAATCCGCTGATGCTGTCATGGACAGGCTTAAGTTGATAACTTTGGCTCCGTGGTCCACCGCCCAGATGATGCCTCTGGCTACCACCGATGGCTCGCACTTCCCCACATCATCAGCCACCTTCACATTCATTAGCCGACATCCCGGGGCGATGGCAGCAATGGTGCCTGCCATGTGGGTTCCATGCCCACAAAGGTCATCGCTTGTCGGGCTATCGCTTAAATTGACCTCAGCCACCACTTTACCAGCCAAATCCTGGTTATCCTCATCAATACCCGTGTCCAGCACAGCCACAATAATTGACTGGTCCCCTCTGGTTATTTGCCAGGCCTGGGGTGCCTCAATCTGGCTTACCCCCCACCTCTCAGCTAGATAGCTATCATTAAGAGAATACGTCGCCTGCAGGGAAGAACCAGAGCTCGGGGAATCGCTATTATCGGCGCGTGCTACGTCATAAACAGACGAATAACTATAAGCTGCCACGCTCTCTCTGGCAAATAATACATCGTATGCTAAGGCAGCAACGAGTATTACTTCCACCAGTGTCAGAGCTATAGCTAAATATTTTAGCTTTTTCAATATACATTATATATAACAACCATCCAATCCAACGAGAATCACCCATCGGTACCGTTTCGGTACTGTTTTGTCTAGAATTTGGTAATGTGACCTTTTACCTAGGACTCATTGGCTGATAAACATCACGGGTGCTAACGGAGAGATGTTGAGGAAAAGCACTGTCTTACCCCACAGCCTGGCTCTAGTACTTTCTAACCAGGACTATTTGACAAAAAAAAGGGGGCCGTGCTAGCATTAAGTACTGTATTTGAACTTAAAGGGGAGGTAGTGCAAGGGAAGCGGTTTCCCCAGTATCATTAGTACTTACACCTGGTTGACAAATCTGGAAAAAATCCCCTAAAAGTACTGAAAAAGTGAGGGATTTTCCTTTTTTTTGCGACTATATATATGACAAAGGTAATATGACAGAAGTAATAGTCTGTTAGTTCTAGCAGGAGGATGAATATGAAAAGGACAATAATCTCTTTAGTGACTGTGGTCATGCTGGTCATGATGATGCTGCCCACTGATATTGCGATGGCGAGGGGGCCGGGAGCGGGGGGCCAAACAGCAACTAATGAAACGGCAACTAATGTGACTATTGAGTCGCCTCTTGTTGCCGACTTTATCTTTTATATTCCTGCATGTTCTTCCTGCTCGGGCATTACGTTTACCGACAAAAGCACGGGTGGAGTTAAACCCTATAAATACAATTGGGATTTCGGTGATGGGAGTAAGCACAGCAGCGCTCAAAATCCCAGGCATCGCTACGCCAGCAGTGGCAACTACACCGTAACTCTAACTGTGACTGATAGAGCCGGCGATGTCGCCAGTGAAAGTGAGACCATAACGCTTAACCTTGATAGCGGTATAAGCCCAACGGGAAGGAATCTTTTTGGGCCTCAGTGGAATGATAGTAGTACGGCAGACAATACCACAACCACGTTGAATTCCATGGCTCTGCCCGCCATGAGCCCGTCGCTGGTGGCAGCGACACCCCCCAATCCACCCTACCTGGATGTTGCCAAAAGCGCATCTCCAGGCCCTGGCTGCCTAGAGGCGTCAGTAACCCTCAATGTCACCGGCGCTGGCAACCAGACGGCGCAGCGGCTTCCCGTGGATATCATGCTCATCCTTGACTGCTCGGGGTCAATGGGGAGCGGAGGCAAATTGACTGCCGCACAAACAGCAGCCAGAACCTTCATTGGCTCCCTCAATTCCTCCATAGACCGTGTTGGCTTGGTTTCCTATAGCGACAGTGCCACCTTAAATCGAGGCCTGACTAGCAACTTTGCCGCAGTGAACACCACAATTAACGGTTTGTCAGCGAGCGGCCACACAGACATTGGCGACGCCATTAAAACTGCCAATACAGAATTAACCACCCATGGGCGTAGCCCAGGAGTCGTCTGGGTGGAGATTTTGCTCACTGACGGTCTCCCCAACCGCCCCTATGGGACGAGTAATTCTTTCACTGAGTCTGATGCTGAATATGCCCGCGGTTTCGCCCAGGCAGCCCACGCTGCCAATATCACGCTCTACACTATCGGCCTGGGTAGTTCCACTGACGCTACTTCGGGTATCTCCTACTATTTCCTTGACGACAAATCTCTCAGTCAGCACACCTATCGTACCGGAGACCCGGCTGGTAATAATTATGCCCATGACGGCCTGGCCTATATCGGCGGCGGGCTTTTCTACCCCGCCCCTACCACAAGTGACTTGCAATCTATGTTCCAACAGATATCCCAGAAAATTAGCACCATAGCCGGCCACAATGTCGTGGTCACTGAGGTTCTGCCCAGTGGCGTTCATTATACGAACGGCAGCGCTACTCACACACCAACAAATATCTCTGGCTCTGGCCACAACCTGACCTGGAATGTGGGTGACATCAGCATAGGCAATACATGGACAGTGACCTTCGATGTAACCTTTGATAACAGTGGTGACCAATTGGTAGACGTTCTTCACAGCTCACGAGTGGACTACACCAATTATTTAGGTAACTCCACATACGCAGAATTTCCCGAGACACATGTCACAGTTTGGAACTGCGCCCCGGACTTCAGCAACGCTCAATATAACTACAAATCGGTAAATGCCACAGTCGCCAAACCTGGAGATACCCTGACCTTCAACATCTCTTACAAGAACACGGGCAATATGAATGCCACTGGTGTCAACATCACAGATGTAGTGGACACCAATCTCACGAATGTTACTCCCCAGGATGGTGGGAGTTATAATGCCGGGACACGCACCATAACCTGGACTATCGGATCTGTCGCGGTGAATGCTAGTGGTACGGTGCACTTCACCGCCGTCAT